>NZ_JAKJEW010000008.1:131618-141834 GCF_022705245.1 Candidatus Skiveiella danica
GCCTGAGCGTGGAGCAGGTGAAGCGCGTGAACCAGGCGGTCGTGACCGCGTTCAGCACGCCAGAGGTCAAGGAGGCGATGGCCAAGCAGGGCAACACGATCCAGGTCTCCACCCCGGAGGCGGCCACGGCCCATTTCAAGCGCGAGCTGGCCAAGTACGCGGCACTGGTGAAGAAGGCGGGCGTCGAGCCGCAGTAGGTCATGACTGCAGCGACGCCATAGCGAATCAGCAAAGTCCTGATTTCATAGCGTCATACGACCATTTCACGCTGGGAATTGACGCATTTTGCTGAGATTCTTGTCTGAAGGCCTGCCGGGTCATGCCTTGGCGGGCACTGCGGCCTTCCTCCGCCAGGCGGCCGGCGGCAAGCCTTCCCATTTGGCAAAAGCCCGGGTGAACGCGCTGGCGCTGGTATAGCCCAGTTCGGTTGCAACGCTTTCGATGCTGTTGCCGGTGTCGCGAAGTTGTTCGCAGGCGATCTCGCGGCGCGCCTGGCTTTTCAGGGCGCGAAAGCTGGTGCCGCACAGTTCCAGCCGTCGGTTCAGGGTCCGCCGATGCATGGCAAGCCGATTGGCCAAGGCGTCAAGGGAACTGCTGCCCTCGCGTACCTGATCGAGCACGGATTGAAATACTTTGTCCTGGAAGTCGAGGTGCACCCGACGGATGCTTTCGTTCACGCGGTCCTGCAAGTAGCGCCGCATCAGGGGGTCAGCCTGCTGCACCGGTGAATCCAGCCATTTGGCATTGAAGACGAGAGCATTTTGCTCTGCGCCAAACGACAAGGGCGCCTGGAACGTTTGTTGATAGGGACGAACATCTTCGGGCCTGGGATGGCGGAGATCCACGCGCAGCAACTTGCACTCACGGCCGCACAAGGCCAGCAAGGTGTTGCGCAGGAGTGCCAGGGCGCCGTCGGTGACTTCGGCCGCGCCGGTGGCCGATGGCTTGATGATGTCGAAGCGCAGGGTGGCCGTTCCCTCCGCCACCGACAGCCTCACCGTCGAGCCTCTGTCATGCAGATCGGCATGGTGGATCATCTCGCGCAAGGCCGTTCCGGCATCCGGAGCCTGCATCGCCAGGAACCCGATCAGGCCCATGGAGCCAATTCCATTGTGCTGGCCCACCAGCAAGCCAAAGTGGGGACATGCCGTCGCACCCACGCAGGCGGCCAGCAAATGGCACATGAGCCGAAATGGAATGGTCTCCTCTGGATCCGCGAGAGTCGCAAGTGGCAGACCGACGCCTTCAAACACGGTCACCGGATCAAGGCCGAATTCGCGCAACAGGCCGGGAATCACCAGCAAGGGGCCGACGCGGATCATCCCCGAATCGGGGGGCAGCAGGTCCGCGGAAGCCTTGATGCTCATGGTTATTGACCTCAATCAGGGTACTTGGCGCAAAGTATCAAGAACTCGTCGCGCGAAGTCTAACGCTGGCGACCCCCCAAAGCTACATTGTTTTCGTTGGTCGGCCGTGCCTGCGTAGCTGGCGTCCCTGAACAAACGGAGGGGTGATGACGAGATGGTGCAACCGATGGGTGGGGCGCTGGGTGTCCCTGCTGTGTCTGGCCATTCCAGGTCTTTTGCCTGTGTCCGCGCGCGCGGCACCGCCTGATCTTGGCGCCATTGAAGCCGTCCGCATCGCGACCGAGGCCTATATCTACGGCTATCCACTGGTCACCTTCGACATGGCCCGCAAGCAGCAGACCAACGTCACCGTGCCAGACGCCGAGCACGCGCCGATGGGCCAGATGATCCGCATGCGCACGTACCCCGCCGTGGACAACCACTGCTGCGCGGCCCCCAACGCCGACACGCTGTACACCGAAGCCTGGCTCGACGTGTCCAAAGAGCCTGTCGTTTTCAGCATCCCCGACATGGGCAACCGCTACTACATGATGCCCATGCTGAGTGGCTGGTCCGAGGTGATCAAGGTGGCCGCCAGCACCACGACCGGCAGCAAGGCCCAGGCCTATGCCATCACCGGCCCCGGCTGGAGCGGCACGCTGCCCAAGGGCGTGACGCAGGTGAAGTCCCCCACCGGCATGGTCTGGATCCTCGGGCGCATCTACAGCACCGGAACCCCAGAGGACTACAAGGCCGTGCATGCGCTGCAGGACCAGTTCAGTGTGGTTCCGCTGTCCGCCTGGGGCAAGCCCTACACGCCGCCGCCCGGCGTGGTGGATCCTGCCTTTGACATGAAGGCTGCCGTGCGCAAGCAGGTCAACGCGCTCGACATCGACGACTATTTCAAACGGCTGGCGCAGCTCATGAAGACCAACCCGCCGACGGCGCAGGATGCGGCCATCGTCGCGCAAATGGCCAGGATCGGCCTGGTGCCGGGCAAGGACTACGACCCGTCCGGCCTTGGCGCGATCGATCGGGAGGTGCTGAAGGCAGTGCCCAAGCTTGCGCTGGTCGAAATGGGCATTCACCTCAAGCGGCAAAAGACCACCAACGGCTGGCTGTTTCTTACCAAGGGGGTCGGCAACTTCGGCACCGACTACCTGACGCGCGGCATGGCCAACCTGCTCGGCCCGGGCTGGAACCGCCCGCAGGACGCCGTCTACCCGCTGTCGCAGAAAGACGCCAAGGGCGACGCCTACGACGGCTCGAAAGCCAACTACGTGGTCCGGTTCGCCAAGGGCCAGTTACCGCCGGCCGACGCCTTCTGGTCGCTGACGATGTACGACAGCGACTTCTTCTTCGTGCCCAACGCCCTCAACCGCTACGACGTGGCGAGGCGTGACAAGCTGATCACCAATCCGGATGGCTCCATTGATCTGTACCTGCAGGCCGAATCGCCCGGCAAGGACAAGGAAGCCAACTGGCTGCCGGCGCCCAAGGGCAAGTTCCAGCTCGTGATGCGTCTTTATGCGCCGCGCAAGACTGCGCCGTCGGTCCTGGACGGCAGTTGGACGCCACCGCCAGTAGAGCGAGCACCCTGAAGTACGAAGTCATTCGGCTTGAGATCGCCGCAATTTGCAAAAGGAGAAAACCATGGCAATGAGCAAAGGTATGAAGTGGGGGCTCGGCATCATCGCCGTGCTCGCGGTCGCCGCGGCCGTCCTGTATCCCAGGCTGGTCGTCACATTGCCGCCTGACGGCGCCGAGGCGAAGCTGAATACGTTCAAGGGGACCTACGGGCACCGCTACACCGAGATGTTCCTCATCGGCGGGAACGCGATCACCAAGAACCTGGAGGCGAATGTCTACAACACCTGGGGGCTGAACGGAAGCGACACCACCGGGGATTCTTCACCGGCGGTGCTGCTCGACAAGATCGACGTCAAGGAGATCGCGAAGCAGTACCACATGCTCGCCGCGTTCAAGAACGGTGCCCGGCTTTGGACACTGGACTGGATCGAGGTCGAGATGGGCAAGGAGGTGGACTTTGGCGGCATGAAGGCGCGCTGGGTGAACTGGCTGGATCTGAGAGGCATCAGCACGGAACCCGGTGCCGCCGACTACAAGAACATCACCGTCACAAGGCACACCAAGTTCGGGTTCAACAAGGGCACGCGGATCTCTGTCCTGGAAGACCCGCAAGGCAACCCGTGGGTCATGAAGTCGTTCAGCCTGATCACCTTCCCCGATCAGAAGTTCGCTGACATCGCCACGCTGGGCAGCCGCCTGAAGCTGCCGGCGGGCTGGAAATTCCGCTCCGTGGTGCTGGAGCAGGACCTGGTCCTCACCCCCGAGAAGGACGGCACTGCGCACATCACGCAGGACGACTTTGGCAACACCTATGACCGCGCGGGTGGCCCGTTCAGCAATTTCAAGCCTTAGCGTCATGCCGGACATCGGGATTTTGAAGTCGGTATTTTCTTATTGAACTGGAGAATGAACATGAAATCATTGAATCGCACTGTGGGACTTCTGGCCACGGCACTCTGTCTGGCCATTCCCCTTGCAGCGCAAAGCGCTGGAAAGGCGGCCGACGGAGCGCCGATGGTCAAGGCACTGGAAAGCGCCATGACCCCTGGCGAGGGGCAGAAGCGACTCGAACCGATGATCGGGACCTTCAGCGTCAAGATCCTCACCTGGGTCACGCCCAAGGGCGCGCCGGTTGAATCCACGGGCACCAGCGTCAATGCCTGGGTGCTGGATGGCCGCTACGTGCAGTCGATGCTGGCCAGCAACGTTGCCGGAACACCCTACAGCGGCATCGGCTACATGGCCTATGACAATGTGGGCAAGAGCTACCAGGCGACCTGGATGGATTCGGGCAGCACGGCAATGACCTGGTTTCGGGGCAACCTCGACCCGTCCGGCAAGTCCGCGACCCTGAAGGCGACGATGCCGAATGCACTGACGGGCAAACCATCGCCCGTCGAACTGCGTCTTTCGATCGAACCAAACGGCAGTCACGTCACCCAGTTGTGGGGGCAGGGGGCTGGCGCGAAGATGGTCAAGCTGATGGAACTTCAGTACACCAAGACCAAATAACGAACACCCCAGAAATCAGGAGAACAAACATGTCCAAAATGAACTTGAACACGAGCGTCTGGGCCAAGGCCCTGCTCGGCGCGATGGCGCTTTTGATGGTGACTGAATCGGCCTGGGCCATCCTGGGTGTCTGGCGCCGGACGGCGGTGGTTGTCGGCGCCACCACGGCCGCTGTTGCGACCACCGAGGCAGCGGCTGCCAGCGCCAATGCGACCGCATCCAAGGAAGCCGCAGCCGCGGCGAATGCACAGTCGGCCGCCAACGCTTCGGCCGCCGCGGCCCAGCAGTCTGCAGCCGCAGCGCAGCAGGCGGCCGCGCGCGCCGCCACACCGCCGCCTGCTCCGGCAAAGACCACAGAGCAGAAGCTTGCTGAACTCCAGTCGCTATACGACCAGAAGCTCATCAGTCAGAGCGACTACCAGGCTGCGAAGACGAAGATTCTCAACGCGATGGCAAACTGAGATCGTCGCGTCCCACGCACCTTTGAAGGAATACAGAATGAATGCAAGACGCTCATTGCTGAACATCGCACTGTTGACGGTTGCCGCCATGCCGCTGAGCGGACTTCTCACGGCGGCTGTGGCCGCGGATCCCAAGGTCCAGCTGATGTTCGTCCAGAGTTCGGAGAGCCTGCGGGCCGACGACAAGACCCTCAGGCTGGTCAATGTCTCGCCACAGACCATCTACTTCACGGACCGGCCGGTGCGCATGGCCGGCCACATCACCATGCCTGCCTACCTCAAGGAGTGGACCGCAGCGGCGGGGCTGGACAACTTCAGCAAGGACCCGCCCAACGCGACGCTGTCGGTGTACGAATCCGGCAAGGAAGCCAATACGCTGACGGTGGTCGAAATCAGCCATCCGGTGGTTGAAGGAAAAGATATCGTCTACCGCTACAAGCTGCTGGAGGGCAAGGTGCCGACCAAAGGCGGCGCGACGTCATTGTTCATCGACTGGATCGGCCCGGGCGGTGGCGTGGGTGCGGGTTTCCACGGTGTTGGCGCGGGCGGGCGCGGCGTTGGAGTGCGGTGAATGCTTGCCGGTGGAGGGCGGGTACGGTAACGTTTGCCAATGAGCCTGACTTCGTCCCCGTATCGCTTCATCGTCGCCTGCCTTGCTGCCTTGTTCGCAGTAACGGGCCTCGCGCAACAGCCTGATATCGGCCCCATGGGCATCGCGGAGAGCGCGAACATTTCGAACCAGATCGAGGGAGCCAGAGCGGCGCTCGACCAGCAACGGGCCGAATTGGCGGCCTTGCACCACGCAAAGTCCACGCTTGACGAGCGCATGCGCTGGGTCGAGCGGCGCGCCAAGGTGAACGCCCTGGGTGGCGAGTTTTCGCAGACCCTGTTGGACTACCTCCACCAGTTGCCACCGGCGCAGCGCTTTCGCGCGCTGCACGCGCAGCATGCCGAGCAGATGGCGGCTGCCAGCGACCAGGAATTGCGCGTCGAGCGCACCCTGCATGAGATCAAGGCGCGCCGAGTGGCGGGCGCAACGCCGGGTTTGCCCTTGCAGTCCCCTGCAGCCGCGCCAGGCGGCGAGTCACTGGACCCCGGCCAGCGCGATGCCCTTGAGCGGCTGGCCGGTTTGCTGCGCGAACGCCTGGAAACGCTGGAGCGTGCCAATTCGGCCGCGCATGAACTTGAGCAGAAGTCGATCGCGGCGCAGAAGGCGCTGGCAGGCTACCTGTTCTGGATTCCAGCGCTACCCTCTGCAAAGACCTTCATCGAGTTGACGCCCTCGCTCGCATGGACGTTCTCGCCGGTGAACTGGCGCTTGGCCGGCGGGCTTGCGGCCGACGAACTGGCACGCCGGCCTTTCTGGCCCGTGTTGGCGCTGTTGACGGCGGGCGCGTTGTTGGCGGCGCGCGGCCGCTTGCGCCGGCGCCTGGTCGCGCTGTCCCCCGAGGTCGTGGGCTGGGGCCGGTTCCGGATCTGGCACGCGCTGGCGGCCGTCGCCGTCACGATTGCGCTCGCCGTGCCGGGCCCGATGCTGCTCCTGACCGGCGCCGCCCTGCTGGCGGCGGCGCCATCGGATCAGGGCTTTGTGCTGTCGCTCTCCGGTGCCTTGCGCATGGTCGCTGCGCTATCGCTGGGCCTGTCAGCCCTGGCCTGGCTGATCGACCCCGACGGCCTGGCGATCCGCTACTTCGGACGCAGCGCCATTTCGCTTGATGCCGCAGGGCGGACGCTGCGCCGGTTCATGTTGCCCTTCGTGTTGGTGTTTTCCGTGGCCGCGCTGAACATGGTGGAGCACGCGCCCCAAGCCAACCGGGAGAGTCTGGGCCGCCTTGCCCTGGGGGTTGTGATGCTCGGCAGCGTGGTGTATCTGGCGCGCCAGCTGCGGCGACGCGGCCCGCTGGTGCAAAGCCTTGTCGCCAGCGCGCCGCACAGCTGGGGTGTGCGGCTGCACCTGGTCTGGTACGGCCTGCTGGTCGCGACGCCGCTGGCCGGTCTGTTCTTCGCCGCCGCAGGCTACTCCATCGCTGCGGGCTTTTTCTGGACACGAATCGTCGAATCACTGTTCCTGGCGCTGGGAGCAGCTGTGCTCTACGGTGTGGTCGGCTTGTGGGTGAAGGTTCAGCGCCAGCACCTTGCACAGGCGTCCGATGCTGCGCAGGCGATGGTGGTCGGTGGTGCGACCGTGGACGACAGGCGTCGTCCTCCGCCCGATGTCGCGGCGCTCGGTGATCAGGCGCGCTCGTTGTTGCAGCTGCTCATCTCGCTGGCCCTCGTCATCGGTCTTTGGGCGGTCTGGCAGGATGCGATGCCGGTGTTGCAGTGGGTCGGTGATTACGCTTTGTGGCGCGGCACCGAAACGGTGGGTGGCAAGGAGGTCTTGCACGTCCTGACCATCGGCGATCTCTTCATGGCAATCCTGGTCGGCGTATTGACGGGGGTGGCGGTCCGCAAGGTGGGTTCGCTGGTCGATATCGTGGGGATGAGCCAGCTTGGTTTTCAGGCCGACGCCACCTATGCCATCAAGGCCGTGACGCGCTATTCGCTCGCCGCTGCCGGCGTGCTGGTCGCCAGCAGCATTTTGGGTATCGGCTGGGGCGACGTGCAGTGGTTGGTTGCCGCGCTCGGCGTGGGCCTGGGCTTTGGCCTGCAGGAGATCGTTGCGAACTTTGTCTCGGGCCTGATCGTGCTGGCCGAGCGACCGATACGGATCGGCGACGTGATCACGGTGGACAAGACGACGGGCAAGGTCGCGCGAATCCGTGCCCGTGCCACGGTGGTGGTGGATTTCGACAACAAGGAAGTCATCATTCCGAACAAGACCTTCATCACCGCGCCCGTGGTCAACTGGACCCTGTCGAGCCAAGTCAGCCGCCTGGTTCTCAAGGTCGGGGTGCCCTTTGGCAGCAACATCGCCGCGATTCAGCAGCGGATCGTCGAAGAGGTCGGACTGCTGCCGGACGTACTGTCGAATCCACCGCCGGCTGTCTTCTTCACGGCGTTCGCCGACAAGAACCTCGAATTCGAAATTCACGCCTACGTTGGATCGTTGAACGATCGCTTCAGGGTGCAGCACGAAATCAATCTGGCGGCCGAACGCGTGCTGCGAGAACAAGGCGCCGACGCCCCCCCTTCATGACAGGATTCCCCATGGTTTTGCAATCTCGGCTGGTCTGGACAACGACGCTGGCCGCGCTGCTGGTGCTTGCCGGTTGCGCCAGCCGCCCGGTCAACCCGCCGATGACGCAGGTCGACCCGAATGGCGGGTACACCTTCCAGACGCGCCAGAAGCACTTCAAGAGCCGGGACACCCTGGTCGTCTTGGCCTTCTCGGGCGGTGGTACCCGCGCGGCGGCATTCTCCTACGGGGCGTTGGAGTTTCTGCGACGCACCGAGGTCGCAGCGCCGGATGGCACCAAGCTTCGTCTGCTCGACGCCGTCGACATGATCACCGGTGTGTCGGGCGGCAGCTTCACGGCGCTGGCCTACGGTCTGTACGGCGACAAGCTGTTTGCGAACTACGAGCAGCGCTTTCTCAAGCGAAACGTGCAGGGCGAACTGCTTTCAAGGGCGGCAAGCCCCAGTCATTGGGCCGACTACATCGGGGGCACGGCCGGGCGATCCGAACTTGCGGCGAACTATTACGACGAGATCCTGTTCAACGACGCGACGTTTGGCGACCTTGATCGAGGCGATGGCCCCTACATCGTGGCGTCAGCCACCGACATCTCGACGGGCAGCCGCATCCCCTTCAACCAGTCCGTCTTCAACCTGATGTGCACGGACCTCAATGCCATCCGCCTGGCGCGCGCGGCATCAGCTTCGTCGGCCGTACCGGTGGTGCTGTCGACCGTGACGCTCAACAACTACGGCGGCACCTGCAACGCCGACGTGCCGGCCTGGGTCAAGATGTTCACGCAGTCGGACAATCCCCCGCGGCCCGCTGCGCGGGCAATCCGCGAGCTGAATGAGGGCCAGGCCCTGGCCGATGGCGTGAACCGGCCGTATATCCACCTGGTCGACGGCGGCATCTCCGACAACGTGGGCATGCGCGGTGTGCTCGATGCCTTGCAGTTGCTCGAAGCCTTGCATGCGGCGGGCGTGCCGACGCCGCTGGACCATGTGAAGCGAATTGTCGTGCTGGTGGTCAACTCGCTGTCTTCGCCCCCCACCAACTGGGACCGATCGGAAAAGGGGCCAGGCATGGTGGACGTGCTGTTGAAATCCAGTGGCGTGCCGATCGACCACTATTCCTACGAGGCGGTCGAACTGCTGAAGGACATTTCCGCACGCTGGGACACGGCGCGCCACCTTCGCGACCTGGCCGGCTGCGCGAGCGCGAAGGATTCGCCGGTTTGCACCGCGATCCGCGTGCCGCAGGCGAAGATCTACGCCATCGATGTGTCGTTTCCGGCGCTGAAGAACCCGGCGGAACTGGCCTACCTGAACGACCAGCCCACCAGCTTTGTTCTGCCGGCCGAGGCGGTGGACCGCCTGCGGGCGGCGGCGGGCACCATCATCGGCGCATCACCCGAATTCCAGCGGCTGCTGAAGGATGCCGGCCTGAAAGTCGTCAGCCCACCGGCTGCAGCCGGTGCCGGGCCGGCCGCCGCCCCGTGAAAGGTGCTGGCGCCCGGCCTGCATCCGCAGGGCCGGCGCCTTGCTTCAGGCGTGAACAGGTGCCAGGGCCTCATCAAAATCGCAGGACGCCGTCCAGAATATGCATGATAATTCATGACCAATCGGTCGGCTAACGCCGTTCAGTGCCTGTTTCCTTGACCCAACCCACCCCAGACATGACCACTCTTCTCCAAAGTTTCATCGGCGGCCGCTGGATCGGCGCCCAACCCGCCCAGGCGCTGCGCAGCGCCATCAACGGCGAGACCGTGGCCCTCACCCATGCGGACGCGCTCGACTTCGGCGAGGCGGTGGACTACGCCCGCCGCGTGGGCCTGCCGGGCCTGCTGGCGCTGGATTTCCAGCAGCGGGCCGCGCGGCTGAAGGCGCTGGCCAAGTACCTGGGCGAGCGCAAGGAAGAGCTCTACGCCATCTCGGCCCACACCGGCGCCACGCGGGTGGACGGCTGGATCGACATCGAGGGCGGCACCGGCACGCTGTTTTCCTATGCCAACGTGGGTGCGGGCGAACTGCCCAGCGGCAACCTCATCCACGAAGGCCCGGCGCTGAACCTGGGCAAGAAGGGTCTGTTTGGCGGCACGCACATCCTGGTGCCGCGCGGCGGCGTGGCGGTGCACATCAACGCCTTCAACTTTCCCGTCTGGGGCCTGCTGGAGAAGTTTGCGCCCA
>NZ_JAKJEW010000090.1:0-1031 GCF_022705245.1 Candidatus Skiveiella danica
TACTTCGCGAAACCTGACTTCCTGTCCACCCTTATCAGATTGTATCCCGATTACCTCAAGGAAGAGTTCAAGAAGCACCTGGATGTGGTGAAGCCTGATGAGCAATCGGTGGTCGCTTTGTCGGGCACCGGCAGCCTCTTCGGTTTCATGCCCGTGAAGGAGTTCGTGGAGGCCGTTGCTCCCCTTGTCAAAGGAAGGCTTGTCGTCTTTTTCCCCGGCACCAACGAGAACAACAACTACCGCCTTCTCGATGCCTATGACGGCTGGGGATACCTTGCGGTCCCGATCACCGCTGAGAGGGAAGCCTGATGCCGGCGTTGGAACGAGGTCTTCGCGGCCGGTTGGACCGCTCGGTGCGGGAGGCGCGGGATATAGCCGAGGCGGCAGCCCGTGCGGTGCTGGAGCAACTCGGCGTGGGAGAGGCCAACCCACCAGCCCACCTCACGCCGGAGCAGAAAGAGCTTCGCCGCAAACTGCGCATACACGGGAGACAACTAGGCGACCTGCGCGATGGCACAACGGCTGTTCAGGAGCTTGATCGCCTGCTGGAAGAAGTAGCCTACGAGCACTGGCACAGGATGCTCTTCGCCCGTTTCCTTGCAGAGAACAACCTGCTCATGCATACGGGTCATGGAGTCCCAATCCCTGTTACCTTGGAGGAATGCCAGGAGCTGGCAGCGGGAGAAGGTACCCGGGACGGCTGGGAGCTGGCTGCACGCTTCGCCTCGAAGATGCTGCCCCAGATCTTCAGGCCCGACTCGCCTGTGTTCCTCATAGAACTGCCGCCCGAGCACCAGCAGAGGCTGGAGAAGCTTCTTGCCGACCTGCCCGTGGATGTTTTCACAGCCTCCGACTCGTTGGGATGGGTGTACCAGTTCTGGCAGGCGAAGCGTAAGGACGAGATCAACAAGAGCGAGGTGAAGATCGGGGCGCGGGAGCTTCCTGCAGTCACCCAGCTCTTCACCGAGCCATACATGGTTAGCTTCCTTCTGGACAACTCCCTTGGAGCCTGGTGGGCTGCACGGCGCCTG
>NZ_JAKJEW010000091.1:0-337 GCF_022705245.1 Candidatus Skiveiella danica
AATCGGGGACGAGGGTCTCCTTGCTGAAGATACTGGTCTCGATGAAGGTCAGCAGGACGATGCCGATGACGGTGGCGGCGATGATGATCCGCTCGCGCCGTCTGCGCTTCATCTCGGCCGTGAGGAGTGCCTGCTGTTTTTCGACTTTCTGGTCCATGGCTGCGGGTCGGGGCCCGGCGTCGCGCGCCCCCTCAGGCAAATACATGGTAAGCGAAAACTTGTAAAGGACAATCGGAGACGGCAACCGACCGAGGGTCCGGGGCAAGCGGCATTCGAAGCCTTTCGCCTCAGGCCGGTCCAGAAAGGATCATGTCGCGGCGGCGGCGGCGGGTTTCGC
>NZ_JAKJEW010000091.1:424-1031 GCF_022705245.1 Candidatus Skiveiella danica
CTCGCCGGCAAGCAGCGCCTTCAGAAGCTGGGTGTTGAGTCTGTGGCCCGATTTGTAGGCCGTGAAGTGGCCGAGAATCGGCATGCCGATGAGGTACAAATCCCCCACGGCATCGAGGATCTTGTGCTTGACGAACTCGTCGGGCGAGCGGAGCCCTTCCTTGTTGATCACCCTCTCATCGTCGAGGACAACGGCGTTCTGCAGCGAGCCGCCGAGGGCAAGCCCCTTCGCCTGCAGATACTCCACGTCTCTCAGGAATCCGAAGGTCCTGGCCGAACTGATCTCTTTTTCGTAGGCTTCGGGGGTAAAGACCATGTGGAAACTCTGCGTCCCCACGGCGGGATGGGGAAAATCGATTTTGTAGGTGATGCGGAAATCGGGGGACGGCTCCAGCATGGCCATGCTCTCCCCCTCGGAGACGGAAACGGTCTTTTTGACCTTGAGATACCGGCGGGGCTTTCGGAGCGTCTTCAGGCCCACTTTCTTCAGGGTGCTGATAAACGGCTGGGAACTTCCGTCCATGATCGGCACTTCGAAGGTGTCCACTTCCACGACGGCGTTGTCGATCCCCAGGCCCCGGAAGGCCGAAAGCAGGTGCTCCACGGTG
>NZ_JAKJEW010000092.1:0-1008 GCF_022705245.1 Candidatus Skiveiella danica
TCGTCACACGGTGCACGGCGCGGGCCATGCGCGCGCCCAGGTCACCGTCGCCCTGGTCGGTGCACTGCACGCGGTCCAGCAGTTCGACCCCGTGCCAGGCCGCATCCTCCGGGCCGGGGCTCATGCACAGCTCCACCGCGCCGACTCGCGCAGCCATCGCCTGCGCCAGCGCGTGGCCCAGCATGCGCCGCGCCAACCGGGCGGCGCCCTCGGCACCCAGCGCAGGGATCAGCCGCGTCTTGGCCCGTCCAGGCAACGGTGCCTTGGCGAAGACCACGACGCGCGGCGCGTTCGGGGGATGCATGGCTTGCGTCCTCATTCGTAGCGCCGCGCCAGCAGCTGCGGCGAGGCACCGCGCCAGTAGGCCCAGCGCAGGCGCCACATGAGCACGATGGTGCGCCAGACGCCGCGGCTCTCCCAGCGCCGCCCCGAGGTGATCACGCGCTCGCGCAGGCAGGCCGGGCGCGACAATGTGCGCAGACGCTTCGACATCTCGATGTCTTCCATCAGCGGCTGCTCGGGAAAGCCGCCGATCGCGTCGAATGCCGCGCGCGTCATGAACAGGGCCTGGTCGCCGGTGGCAATGCCACTCCAGCGCGAGCGCACATTCATGCAGGCCGCCACCACGCGCAGCATCCGGGGATGGCCGGCGATACGCACATTGAAGCGGCCCCAGACCTGTTGACCGCCGGCCAGCGCCTGTGCAATGAGGCGATCCGCGTCCGGCGGCAACGTGGTGTCGGCGTGCAGGAACAGCAGGACGCCACCGCCTGTTGCGGCCAGAGCCCCCGCGTTCATCTGCGCCGCGCGCCCGCGCGGCGCCTGAATCACCTCGACGCCGTCGAAGCGCCGCGCGCGCGCCAGCGTGTCGTCGGCGCTGCCGCCATCGGCCACCACCACCCGTGCGCCGCGCGCGCGCAGTGGCGCCAACGCCCTCAGCGCCGCCTCGATGCCGGCCGCTTCATTGAGAACGGGCATGACGATGGCCAGCGACGACGCGGGCTCGGG
>NZ_JAKJEW010000093.1:0-327 GCF_022705245.1 Candidatus Skiveiella danica
CCGAATGACCTGATAAAATCTCCCATGGCCGCTTCCATGACCCGGTACCAGGCAGCCTTGTCGATATCTTTGCTTACCGTCATGCCGGCGGCGGCCAGAGCCGCGATCTGCTTCTCCTCGCTTTCCCTTCCCAATCGCCGCTGATAGGGGGCCACTTCCCGGGCGGTTTTTATGAGCATATCCTGGTCTTCCTTGCCAAGGTTCAGCCAGGTTTTAGGGCTGACGATCAGAAGGGCCGGGGAATAGACATGCTGGGTCAGGGAGAGGTAGCGCTGTACCTCGTTGAATTTGCCGGTGTAGATGACGGCGACGGGATTTTCCTGGCCG
>NZ_JAKJEW010000093.1:339-980 GCF_022705245.1 Candidatus Skiveiella danica
TCGCCATAGGCCATCGGTATGGGCTGAACGCCGACGGCCTTCCAGGCGGCCAAATGCAGCTTGTTTTCCATGGTGCGGATCTTCAGCCCCCTGGCATCGCCCGGTGTTTTTACGGCCCTTTTCGAGTTGGTCAGGTTGCGGAAGCCGTTTTCCCAGAAGGCCAGACCCTTGAGATTGGCCTTCTCGAGATCCGTCAGGAGCCTGTTGCCGACCGAACCGTCCAGTACCTGGTCCGCGTGGCTGTAGTCACGGAACAGAAAGGGCAGATCCAGGATGCCCATGGACGGACTGAAGCCGCTGATGGGGCCTGTGGAACCTACGTAAAAGTCTATACTTCCCTCCTGAATGGCTTCCAGTAATTCCCGTTCCCCCTTGGCCAACTCACCATTGGGATAAACGGCAATCTCGATGCGCCCCCGGCTCCTTTCCCTGACCAGTTGGGCGAACCGGACCGCCCCCTGATTGTAGGTATGTTCCATGGGCGTCATCGAGGCAAGCCTGAAGACGGTCTTCGCTTCACCTTCCAACGACGTCTGTCCCCTGCTGGCGCAACAGCCGGCGACAAGCAGGGCCGGGATGACGAATAAAGCTATAAATGCTAATCGTTTAAATAACATATGATGCCTCCTTGCTTTGCGATC
>NZ_JAKJEW010000094.1:0-975 GCF_022705245.1 Candidatus Skiveiella danica
CCGGCGCGCCGTTTGGCGTGGTGACTTTGGCGCAGGGCGCCGAAGTCCGTCGACCCGGCGGTGGCGCGGAGGTTTTCTACAGCGTCGGGACGCTCGCCACCATCACGGCGCTTCAAACCCCTCAGCCCGGCCTGATGACGATCCGCTGCCACGGCGAACAGCGGTTCCGCATTTCCCGCTCCATGCAACTCAAGCACGGCCTGTGGATCGCCGATGTCGGGCGGCTGGAGGACGACCTCACCGTCCCGGTCCCCGACGATCTGAAGGCCACCGCCGATGCCCTTGAGCGTCTGCTGGAATCCCTGAAAGCCCGCCAAACCGCTGAAAACGCTCCCCCGCCGCTCCAGGGGCCGATGCGCCTTGACGACTGCGGCTGGCTGGCCAACCGCTGGTGCGAGATCCTGCCCTTGCCGCTGGAGCTGAAGCAGCGACTGATGCAGCTCGACAACCCGCTAGTGCGGCTGGAACTGGTCAACGACATCCTGCACAGAACCGGTATCACTGGCTGAGGTTTTCTCAGTTTCAATAGCTGGAAATGACCATAAGATGCCGGATTGATAGCGTCCCTGTCAGAAATCAAGCCTGAAAGGTGTACTCGGGCACCTGGTGTCGCAGCCAGTCGCGCAACAACGCCCGGTCAGGCGCCGGCCCAACGGTTTCAATCCACTGAAGCACCTCGGCCGCCACGACAACCTGCTGGCCACTCGTGATGGCCACGCGCAGCTTGGGGTGCGGTGTCGGCGCAGTGGTCTCATCGTTGGCCAGCAGCTCCTCGTAGAGCTTCTCGCCGGGCCGCAGCCCGGTAAACGCGATTGGAATGTCCTGTTCGGTCTTGCCCGAGAGACGAATCAGCATACGCGCGAGCTCCACGATTTTCACCGGCTCGCCCATGTCCAGAACGAAGATCTGGCCCGACCGCCCCATCAGCCCGGCCTGGAGCACCAGCTGCGCGGCCTCGGGGATCGTCATGAAATA
>NZ_JAKJEW010000095.1:0-298 GCF_022705245.1 Candidatus Skiveiella danica
AACCCCCGTGGGACTACCAAATTAGAGACACGGACATCATGACATATAGGTTTTTGCGATAAATTTGTGCTAAGTCAATTATAAAATATCATCCGCTTCTAAATTCGGAAATTAAAGCTTGGATGCTGGCCTTGGCATCTCCGAATAACATGCGGGTATTATCTTTGAAGAACAGCGGATTTTCAATACCGGCAAATCCTGGGTTCATGGAGCGCTTTAAAACAATCACTGTTCTGGACTTATCAACCTCGATAATGGGCATGCCCCATAACGGGCTGGTTTTGTCTTCTTTGGCGGC
>NZ_JAKJEW010000095.1:315-973 GCF_022705245.1 Candidatus Skiveiella danica
AACAACATCGTTGGCGCCAATTACCACACAAACATCCGTTGTCGGCATTTTGGGATTGATTAATTCGGCTTCGATCAGTTGATCGTAAGGAACGTTTGCTTCAGCCAGTAGCACATTCATGTGTCCGGGCATGCGCCCGGCCACCGGGTGTATACCGTATAAAACCTCAGCGCCATTTTTTTCTAGTAATTCACCCAGTTCCCGAAGCACTTGCTGAGCCTGCGATACTGCCATGCCGTAGCCAGGCACAAATGTTACGGACGAAGCTGCCTCAAGCATCAGGTAGACATCTTCTATATTGATGGGTTTGACATCACCGGTTGCAATGACGCCCTTTGATGCCGTTGCGCCGAATCCGCCAAACAGGACATTTACAAATGACCTGTTCATTGCTTTGCACATAAGAATAGCCAAAATAAATCCTGACGCGCCGTCCAATGTTCCGGCTACAATCAACAACTGGTTGTCCAAAACAAACCCCAGAGCAGCCGCTGAAAGACCAGCGTATGCATTGAGTATGGCAATTACCGTTGGCATATCCGCTCCGCCGATGCCCATAACCAGCAGTAATCCGAAAACCAGCGCAGCGGCAATTAAAACCGGTAGGAAAAAATGATTGTTCGGGTTGATAATCAACCCTGCGGCCATAACCGCAATA
>NZ_JAKJEW010000096.1:0-574 GCF_022705245.1 Candidatus Skiveiella danica
GGTGGACGTGATGCTGGTGCTGCTGATCATCTTCCTGATCACCATCCCGGTGATCACGCAGACCATCAAGCTCGAACTGCCGAAAGAGCGCAACCTGCCGACGCAGACCAAGCCCGAGAACGTGCTGCTGGCCGTCAGCAAGGATGGCGACATCTACTGGAACACCCGCAAGATGCCCGACATCGAGAGCGTGGTGGCCGAGCTGAAGAAGGAAGCCGTCAAGGAGCCGCAGCCCGAGGTGCACATCCGCGGCGACGAGGAAGCGCGCTACGAGGCCGTGGGCCGCCTGGTGGTGGCCTGCCAGCGCGCGGGCATCGCCAAGGTGGGATTCATCACCGAAGCGCCACCGCGGCAGTAAGGAGCAACACCATGGGAATGAATGTCGGCAACGCCAGCGGTGAAGACGAGGTGATGGTGGAGATGAACACCACGCCGCTGATCGACGTGATGCTGGTGCTGATCATCATGCTGATCATCACCATCCCGCTGCAGACGCATGCGGTGAAGATGAACATGCCGGTGGGCCCGAGCAGCGCGCCGCCCAAGCCGCCCGAGATCGTGCGCATCGACGTCG
>NZ_JAKJEW010000096.1:678-971 GCF_022705245.1 Candidatus Skiveiella danica
GATCATCCCCGACCGCGCCACGCTGGAGAACAGGCTCAGCCAGGTCGCCGCCCTGCCCGACCAGCCCGAGGTGCACCTGCGCCCCAACAAGCTCGTCTCCTACAAGGTCGTCGCCATGGTCATGGCCAGCGCCCAGCGCCTGGGCGTCACCAAGATCGGCCTCGTGGGCAACGAGCAGTTCCTGAAGTAGCGCACAACGTACGCGACCCCCATGAAGAACCAGGTTCAACTGATCACCTATGTCGACCGCTTCGGCGGCGGCGGGCTGGCCGACTTGCAGGCGCTGCTGACCG
>NZ_JAKJEW010000097.1:0-962 GCF_022705245.1 Candidatus Skiveiella danica
ACAGGCATCGCGGCCCGAATAGTGTCGCCGGACGGCGACTACGTGCTCGCGCCTACCGCATGGGAAGACTGCCCTCTGTGCGCCTTGGTTAGAACCTCCGGCGAAGGGCGCCGTCGCTGCGCCGAGTCATACGCCCGCGCCGCGCGGCAGGCCTCTTCCATAGGCGAACCCTACACATTCCAGTGCCATGCCGGCCTGATATGCTGGGCAGCGCCCCTGGTGGCAGGCGGTGAGCTTCTGGGCTCAATACTGTGCGGCCAGGTCATAATGTGGGATCCGGACGACTTCTTCGTCGACGAAGTCGTGCAGCGCACGCGCGATCTGGACATTCACCAGAGCCAGATCGAGCCGGCCGTGCCCCGGCTCGAGCAGGTCCCGCCCAGACGCGTTCAGTCAGCCGCGGAACTGCTTTCAGCCATGGCAACATACATAGTCCAATCAGAGGACCTCGTCCTCAAGCAGCGGAACGAGATATATCGCCAGCAGCGCCTGCTGGGCGAGGCGATCCAGGAGCGCAAGCAACTCGAACAGCAGCTCTTCGCCAGGCCCCCTGTGCGCAGCATGTACTCGCCCCGACAAGAGCGCGAGCTGATGGGCGCCGTGCGGTCCGGTCGCCGCGCTGAGGCCAAGCGAATGCTCAACGAATTGCTTGCCGACATCTTCCTCACCCGCCTCGACATCATCAAAGCGCGCCTTCTGGAGCTCGCCGTTTTTCTCTCGCGCGCAGCTGTCGAGGCCGGCGCCGAGCCCCAGTTAATATTGGGCCTGAACTACGAGGCAATTCAGAGGCTTTCGCGCCTCGACGCTTTCGAGGATGTCTGCTTCTGGATCGTGGGCGTGCTCGACAAGTTCCTCGATGGAGTCGCGAACGCACCCCTGTCCAGTTCCGGGCTGGTTCGCGAGTGCATCTGTTTCATGCACGAAAACCTCAGCGCTAGGCTGTCGGTGACCGACATAGCCGC
>NZ_JAKJEW010000098.1:0-956 GCF_022705245.1 Candidatus Skiveiella danica
CGTTCACCGCGCAGCGCGACAAAGAGGTCACCCGGCTCCAGCGTGCGGGTATCGGTATGGACACGTGATATGGCAACCGTCGCGTCTCCGACGAGGCGTCCGGAAGGAATCCAGTGCTGTGCCTGCTGCAGGGTCATCATGGCCATGGCGTTCATGTCGACGCCCTTTCGCCACGGTCTTGCTTCGCCGCAAGGGCCTGCAGCACGCCGAGCGCGAGGGCCTTGTCGGAAAACGGGCGACGAACGCCCGCCGTCTCCTGGTAATCTTCATGCCCCTTGCCCGCGATCAGCACGACATCATGGTCTTCTGCCTGCTCCAACGCCAGCGCAATCGCTCGGGCCCGATCCGCTTCCACCTCGACAGCTCGTCCGTCCGGCACGCCCCGCCGGATGTCGCCAATAATGGCCATCGGCGCTTCGGAGCGCGGGTTGTCGCTGGTGATGACGATCCGGTCCGCGCCCTGCTGCGCCACGGCACCCATCAGCGGCCGCTTGGCGGCGTCACGATCGCCGCCGCAACCGAACACCACCCAGAGACGACCCTTTCGTTGCATCGCCAACGGTCGTAGCGCTTCAAGGGCCTTTTCAAGCGCATCCGGCGTATGGGCGTAGTCCACGGCGACCAGCGGTCTCCCCGGCAGCGAAAGGCAATCCATGCGCCCCGGCACGGGCGGCAGCGCGCTGCAGGCCCGAACCGCTGCGCCCAACGGCACCCCCACCGCGCGCATGGCACCCAGAACGCCCAAGAGGTTGGACACGTTGTACTGGCCGACAAGACCGGTCTGCAGCCGGTGCGTCGCGTGGCCCTCGACGACGGTGAAACTCAAACCCTGCGCGTCGTAGCCCACATCGCTGGCCTGCAGGCGGGCGGGACCCCGAATGGAAACGGTCCACAGGTCGACGCCAGTGCCAGCCAGGGCGCGCACGATGCTGTCGCCCTTGGGATCGTCCATGTTG
>NZ_JAKJEW010000099.1:0-916 GCF_022705245.1 Candidatus Skiveiella danica
CAGGATCGCGTCCTTGACGCCGACCGTCATAAGCAGTTTGGTAACCGCGATACCTGCCGCTCCAGCCCCGTTCACCACTACCTTGACTTCGGATGCCTTCTTCCCTATGAGCTTGAGGGCACTGATCATGGCGGCACATACCACGATCGCGGTGCCATGCTGGTCATCGTGGAAAATCGGGATGCTGCTAATCTTCTTGAGCTTGTCTTCAACCTCGAAACACACAGGCGCCGAGATATCCTCCAAGTTTATGCCGCCGAACGTCGGCTCGAGGCGTTTGACTATCGTAACTATCTCGTCGGGATCCTTGGTGTCCAGGCAGATGGGGAATGCGTCCACCGCCGCGAACCCCTTGAAGAGGACTGCCTTCCCTTCCATCACAGGCATTCCCGCTCCTGCGCCGATGTCGCCCAGCCCCAGCACAGCCGTGCCGTTGGTAACTACAGCCACCATGTTACCCTTGTTTGTGTAGTCATAGATCTTCTCGTAATCGGCATTAATCTCCTTGCAGGGTTCAGCGACGCCGGGAGTATACGCGAGGCTCAGATCCTGCTTGTTTCGGAGAGGAACCTTGCTTACTACTTCGATTTTGCCCATGCTGTCCTTGTGAAGCTTAAGGGCGTCTTCCCTCAATGACATGCGTGCTCCTCCTTTAAGCTTTCGTGACTGCGGTCTCACTATCGGAAACAGCTACTCTGTGCCGATTCAGTTCTGCATCCGGCTTGCCGGGCCTGGTCACTCTGGAAGGGGCGAATACGTGATTCAGCTCCTTCTCGGTCATGAACCCCTTCTCGACGACGAGAGCCCGCACGCTCTTGCCCGTTGCCCGAGCCTCCTTCGCGATGTCGCATGAATGCTGATAGCCGATGTATGGGACCAAAGCCGTGACGACGCCCACGTTCTCCTCGACCATCTT
>NZ_JAKJEW010000009.1:0-80812 GCF_022705245.1 Candidatus Skiveiella danica
GGTCTACATCCAGGCGGAAGGGGAGTTCCGCACTGACATCCAGAACGTGGGCCAGTTCTACGTGCGCAACAAGGACGGCCAGCCGGTGCCGCTGTCGGCGCTGACGTCGGTCCGCAACATTGCCGGCCCCGAGTTCACGATGCGCTTCAACCTGTACCGCAGTGCGCAGATCAATGCGTCAGCGGCGCCGGGCTTCAGTTCGGCCCAGGTCATGCGCGCGCTGGAAGAGGTCTTCCACGAGACCATGCCCAGCGAAATGGGCTTTGACTACTCGGGCATGTCCTTCCAGGAACAGAAGGCGGCCCAGGGCGTCTCGCCGGTGGCCATCTTTGCGTTCTCGCTCTTGTGCGTCTTCCTGATCCTCGCCGCCCAGTACGAGAGCTGGTCCTTGCCCTTCTCGGTGCTGCTGGGCACACCGATTGCCGTGGCCGGGGCGTTTGCGGCGCTGCTGTTGCGCGGGCAGGAGCTCAATGTCTATGCGCAGATCGGGCTCGTGATGCTGATCGGCCTGGCGGCCAAGAACGCGATCCTGATCGTCGAGTTCGCCAAGATGGAGTATGAAAAGGGCGAGTTGTCCCTGGCGGAGGCCACGCTCAAGGGCGCGCAGCTGCGCCTGCGGCCGATTCTGATGACCTCCTTCGCCTTCATCCTCGGCTGTGTGCCACTCGCCCTGGCCAGTGGCGCCGGCGCCATCTCGCGGCAGGTCATGGGCGGTGCCGTCATCGGCGGGATGCTGGCGGCAACGGGCATTGCGATCTTCATGATCCCGGTGACCTTTTATGTCGTGGAAAAGATCAGCGGCAAGAAGGCAGCCGACAAGCCGGCCGCCCCGGGTGTGGCCTCGGGAGGTGATCATGCGTAAGAACGCCCTGAATGCCCTGGTCGCCGGGGCCGCACTCCTGGTGTTGGGCGGGTGCATGACCGGCCCCGACTACGTCCGCCCGCCGGTCGACACGCCCACGGCCTGGCGCATCAGCGACCAGGGCGCGCGGGATCTGGCCAACGTCAGCTGGTGGGAGCAGTTCAACGACCCGGTGCTCAACGAGTTGATCACCACCGCGCTGCGCGACAACAAGGACCTCCTGATCGCCACGGCCCGGATCGAGGAGTACGCAGGCTATCTGGGTATCAGCCGCTCCCAGCTGTTTCCGCAGGTCGGATTGGGCGCCGATGGCAACCGGCAACTGGGCAGCCCGTCGGGGGCCGATGTGTTCAAGCGAACGTACAGCACCTACGATGCCGTCCTGGGCGTGAACTGGGAAATCGACCTCTGGGGAAAGATCCGTCGCCAGAACGAGGCGGCCCGGGCCCAGCTCATGGCCAGCAAGGACGCCCAACAAGGCGTCGTGCTGACGCTGGTGGCCGCCGTCGCGGCGGGCTACAGCAACCTGCGCGGGCTCGACCGGCAGCTGGAAATTGCCAAGGCCACCGCCAAGTCGCGCGGCGAGTCCTACAAGATCTTCCAGGACCGGTATGCCGGCGGCATCATCTCGCTGCTGGAACTCAGCCAGAACAAGTCCCAGTACGATGAAGCCTTGGCTGTCATCCCCAAGGTCGAGAAAGAGATTGCGCAGCAGGAAAACGCGTTGAGCGTGCTCGTGGGGCGCGACCCTGGCCCCATCACCCGGGGCAAGAACATCGACCAGCTCGTCCTGCCGGTCGTTCCGGCGGGCCTGCCTTCCAGCCTGCTGGAGCGCCGACCCGATCTCCGTGAGGCCGAGCAACGGCTGATCGCGGCCAATGCCCAGATCGGGGTGGCCAGGGCCGCCTACTACCCGAGCATCTCACTGACCGGTGCCTTTGGCGTGGCCAGCGGGAACCTGAGCGAACTGTTCAGCGGCGCGTCCAAGATCTGGCAATACGGGGCTTCACTCAATGCACCCGTGTTCACCGCAGGCCAGCTCGCCGGGCAGGTCCAGGTGGCCGAGGCGCAACAGAAGCAGGCGCTGTACGGGTACCAGAAGGCCATCCAGGACGCCTTCCGCAGCGTCAATGATGCGCTGATCGGCCAGGACCGCACGCGGGCCCAGCTGGCCGCGCAGCGCCAGCAGGTGGAGTCGCTGAAAGTTTATGCCGACACCGCCCGGCTGCGCTACGACAACGGCTACACGAGCTACCTGGAGGTGGTGGATGCCGAGCGCAGCCTGTTCAACGCCCAGCTGACGCTGACCCAATCCCAGGAGTCCTTGCTGCAGGCCATGATCAATCTGTACAAGGCCATGGGTGGTGGCTGGATGGTGCCGCCCCAGACTGCTTTCGCCACGGCGGTGACGGGCAAATAGTGGTCCCCAACGCCGGATTTCAGCTTTTTCAGGCTGATCCCGGCGTGAAATGGTCATTGTTTGCTATAAAAATCAGACCTTCCGACCCGCGCCGAGCGACAGGTCTCAGACCTCGTCCCAGTCTTTCCAGTCCACGTTGTGGCGGGACCGATACAGGTGCACTGCGCTGCCCACCGTCGGGCTGAAGATGTCCTGGCCGATGCGGTCGAGCGTGCCATAGTGGCGCAGCCGGTCCTTCACCGGACCCTTCAGGCCGGCGAAATGCAGCGCCATGCCGCGTTCGTCCAGCTCCCCCTGCAGCCTGACCAGGACGTCGGCACCCGTGATGTCGACATCGGTGATGGCGTCGGCGGCCACCACCACCCACCGCGTCGGGGTGGGCGCCGCCGAGACGGCACCAAGGATCTGTTCGCGAAACAGCTCGGCGTTGGCGAAGAACAGGGGCGCGTCCCAGCGGAACAGCACCAGGCCCGGCACCTGTCGGCCTTCCGGGTGGCGGCTGATGTCGTGGTAGCCCTTGGCACCGTCCACCCGCGCCAGGATGGCCGAATGCGGGTGCCAGGTGTTCCAGACCAGCACCAGCAGCGCCAGCGCGATGGCGATGAAGATGCCCTCGATCACGCCGACGAAGGCCACGCCGAGAAAGCTGATCAGCGACAGGCCGAACTCCACGCGGCGCAGCCGGTACAGCTCGGCCATGCCGCGCAGGTCGGCAAACGACAGGCAGGCCGCGATCACCACGGCCCCCAGCACGGCACTGGGCAGGCTTTGCAGCAGGGTCGGCGCCAACACCAGCAGCAGGGCGATGGCGAGGGCACCAATCAGGCCGGTCAGCTGCGTGCGCGCGCCGGCGGCTTCGGCCACCGGGGTGCGTGAGGCGCTGCCGCTGATCGAAAAACCCTGGAACAGGCCGGAGGCGATGTTGGCCGCGCCCAGGGCAATCATTTCCTGGTTCTGGCTGACCGCATAGCCGCCTCGCTGCGCGAGGGCGCGCGACAGCACGCTGGTGTCGGCGAAGGACAGCAGCGAAATGATGAGTGCGCCGGGCAGCAGGCGCAGGATTTCCGCCATGCTGACCACCGGCACGCGGAATTCGGGCAAGCCCTGCGGCAAGGCGCCGAGGACCGGCAGGCCGGTGCGCCCCGAGAGGTCGAACAGGCCGGACACCAGCGTGGCCAGCACCACCGCCAGCAGGATGCCGGGCCAGCGGGGCCGGTGGCGCTTGAGCAACAGGATGAACGCCAGGCTGCCGGCGCCGATGGCCAGCGCGACGCGGTGGGTGTGCCCGGCGGCAATGCCCTCGATCAGTCCGACGGCCTTGTCGGGCAGGGCGTCACCCTTGACGGAGAAACCGAACACCTTGGGCAGCTGCCCGGTCAGCACCGTGAGGGCGATGGCGTTCAGGAAGCCGATGCGGATCGGCTTGGACAGCAGGTCGGCCACCAGGCCCAGGCGGGCGAAGCCGATCAGCAGCGAGCAGGCCCCCGAGAGCAACGCCAGCGCGCCGGCCAGGGCGACGGCGTGGGCCGGATCGCCCGCCGACAGGGGCACGATCAGCGCGGCAATCACCGCCGCCATCGTGGAGTCCGGCCCCAGCACCATGATGCGGCTGGGTCCGAACACGGCGTAGGCCACGAGGGGAAGGATGGTGGCGTACAGCCCGTTGATCGCCGGCAGGCCCGAAGCCTCGGCATAGCCCATGCCGACCGGCACCAGGATCGCCGTGAGCACCAGACCCGCCACCAGGTCATTGGCCAACCAGCTGCGCCGGTAGTCCAGCAGCGTGGCGAGCCCTGGCAGCCAGGCCATCCGGTCCATCAGGCGTTTTCCAGCAGAATCTCTTCCAGGGTGCGGGCGGCGCGTTTGCAGTGGTCCAGCACCGCCTCCTGCATGAAGTAGAAGCCGCGCATCTTCATCGCATGCCAGGCCGCGGTTTCGTCGCCCTCCTTTTCGAACAGCTGCGTGATGGCCTGGCGCATCACCTCGGCCGCGCGCGACTCGATGTCATCGACTTCCCGGCACTGGCGCACGATTTCCTGTACCCGCTCGCGCCCCTCCAGCGCCAGCACGGCGTGGTGCAGCCGGATGCAGGCATCGGCGCCGAGCGAGGCCATCTCGCGGGCCTGGGGGGGTGGAGTCGGCGATGTGGTGCGTGGCAATCGAGTTGGCCACGCTCTGGATCGAATCGACCACGCGGTCCAGGTCCATGGTCAGGGTGTGGATCTGGTCGCGGTTGATCGGGGTGGTGAACGATTCGTACAGCAGGTGGATCAGCTGGTCCTTGAGGTCGTCGGCGCTGGTCTCGTTCAGGTTGACCTCGTCGATCAGGGCCGCAATGTCCACATGCGGGTTGCCCAGGCCGGTGATCAGGCGCAGGGTGGCGTTGGCGGCGGCCACCAGCCGGTCGGTGTGGGCAATCAGCAGGCTGAAGAAGGCGCCGCGCTGCGGCATCACGTTGTTGAGCATGGCGGGGTCTCCTGTGGGGCGGTGTTCGTTCGGCGACCGTTGGCATGCCAAGGCTACAGGAAGCTGCGCCCGACATACCAGAAGATTGCGGCGATCAGGCCCGAGGCGGGAATCGTCAGCACCCAGGCCACGACCAGGTTGAAGGTGATGGCCCAGCGCACCGCCTTCACATCCTGCGCGGCACCCACGCCGACAATGGCGCCGGTGATGGTGTGTGTCGTGGACACCGGAATGCCGCCCAGCGTGGCCAGGCCCAGGCTGATCGCGCCGCCCATGGACGCGCAGGAGCCGCTGACCGAGTTGAGCCGGGTGATCTTCGTGCCCATGGTCTTGACGATGCGCCAGCCGCCCAGGTAGGTGCCCCAGGCGATGGCGCCATAGCAGGCGTAGACCACCCACATGGGCAGGGTCTTCAGGTCGGTGGTGGACGCACCGGCCGTGATCAGCAGCAGCCAGATGATGCCGATGGTCTTCTGCGCGTCGTTGCCGCCGTGGCCCAGGCTGTAGGCGGCCGCGGCGAAGAGCTGTCCACTCTTGAACCATTTGCCGGCCTGGTAGGGCGAGCGGTTGCGGAACACCCAGGCCACCCCGACCATCAGCAGGCCGCCGATCAGGAAACCGACCAGCGGCGAGATGATGATGAAGATCAGAATCTTGCCAAAGCCGCTCCAGACGATCGGCGTCAGGCCGCCGGCCTTGACGACAGTGGCCCCCACCAGGCCACCGACCAGCGCATGCGACGACGAGGACGGGATGCCGTAGTACCAGGTGATGATGTTCCAGGCCAGCGCGCCCATGAGTGCGCCGAAGATCACGAAGTGGTCCACCAGCGCGGGGTCCACCGTGCCCTTTCCGATGGTCGCGGCCACCTTGAGCTCGAACACCCACAGCGCCGCGAAGTTGAAGAAAGCGGCAAACAGCACGGCCTGCTTGGGCGTCAGCGCACCGGTGGCGACGATGGTCGAGATCGAGTTGGCACCGTCATGAAAGCCGTTCATGAAGTCGAAGGCCAGGGCCACCGCGATCAGCAGCGCCAGGGACCAGAGGCTGATGGTGATGTGTTCCATGCGGCGGTCCTGTCAGGTGTTTTCGATGAGGATCTCTTCGATCGTCTTGGCCGCGTCCTCGCAGCGGTCCAGCACATCCTCCTGCAGGGAGTAGAACTCGCGCATCTTCATCGCCCACCAGATCGTGCACGCGCCTTCGAACAGCTGGCCGATGGCCTTGCGCTGCACCCGGTCGGCCTGCGATTCGATCGCGTCGATCTCCTTGCACAGGTTGATGGTTTCGTCGTTGCGGTTCTTGTGCGGCAGGGCCATCACGGCGCGGTTCAGTCGCATGCAGGCGTCCGCTCCCAATGAAGCCAGCTCACGCGCCTCCGGCGTGGACTCCTTGATGCTGTACATGCCCACCGCATTGGCCACGTCCTGCAGGGCGTTGACCACGTTGTCGAGCTCGATCGTCAGGGTATGGATCTGGTCGCGGTTGATCGGCGTGGTGAACGACTTGTGCAGCAGGGTGATCAGTTCGGCCTTGATCTTGTCGGCGCTTTTTTCGTTCGTGTTGACCTCGCTGACCAGCGCGGCCGTGTCTTGCGAACCCAGACCCAGGCTGTTGACCAGGCGCAAGGTCGCATTGGCGCCGGCGACCACGCGGTCCGAGTGGGCGGCAAGCAGTTCGTAAAACTCCTTGCGCTGCGGCATGAGACTGCTGAACATGGGGAAATCCTTCGCTGGGTTTGCGGGTCTGGGTTTGAGGGGCGCATGGAACCGAACGACTCGCCTGCGACGCGTACCCGGTCTCTGCGCCTCGATACGCCATCATGTAACAAAATCGTCATATTGGCGTGTCCTTGCCGGGTTTTCGTGCAAACACTTGAGGCATGTCATATTTCATCCCTGTGCGCCCCGCCGGCGCGGGTGCCGAAAGGGGTGGCCTGGTGAAGCGGTCTCGGGCATGGACAAAGGGGCACAGGACCGCAAGGGCGCTGCAGCGGCGAAAATAGTCGCGAAAGAAGGCCATTCCCAGCGTCGGAAGGCCTTAGTTCGCTATCGATTCAGATGAGATCCGAGTGAGACCACCCCCACCATGAAGCACCTGGCCGCGACGATCCTGCTGGGCCCGCTGCTGTTGCTGCAGGGGCGGCATGTGCGGCGGGTCACACCGGTCCTGTCTGAGCCGCCGGGGCCGCGCGAGGGGCGACACGGCGCCGGCTCGCCCCTTCGGCTGCTGATCCTGGGCGACTCCGCGGCGGCGGGCGTGGGCGCGCCGGAGCAGGCCGATGCCCTGTCCGGCCAGCTGTGCGCTCGCCTGGGCCGGTGCTTTGAGCTGGACTGGACGCTGGTGGCGCAGACTGGCGCGACCACGCCGGACACCTTGCAGACACTGGCGTCAATGCCGGCAGAACGTTTTGATGTGGTGGTGACCTCACTGGGTGTCAACGACGTCACCAGCGGGCGCAGTCCGAAGCGCTGGATCGAGGAGCAGGCGCGTCTGGTCGCTGTGCTGCGCCGTGACTTTGGCGCGCCGCGCATCCTGATGTCGGCCTTGCCGCCGATGCATCTTTTCCCGGCGCTGCCACAGCCGCTGCGGGCGTACCTGGGGGCGCAGGCACGGCGCTACAACGTGGCGCTGCAGGCCTTTGCCGCAGCCACCGAAGGCTGCACCTGGGTATCGCTGGATCTCGCGGCGGACCCGGCGCACATGGCGCAAGACGGGTTTCATCCCGGTCCATCGGTCTATGCCGCCTGGGCCGCGCGGCTGGCTGCGCTCATCGCGGTCCCCGTCGCAGCGCCCGAACGCACCACCGGCGCGGGCTGATCCGCGGGTTAACCCCGAAGCGGCGGCCAGCCTGCGTCCCCAGAATGGCACGTCCCTGCACCGCAATGTCCCTTTTCTTCCCTGGAGCCTGCCAATGAAAAAACGTGAATTTCTGTCCGCCGCCGCACTGGCCGGTTTGGCGCTGCCCGGCGCCAGCCAGGCCCAGACAAGCGGCAAGGCCACGCGCGGACCTGTGCTGCTGACCATCGGGGGCGCGATCGGGACGGGCAACCGCGGGCCGGTCAATCCGGCGCTGGACCAGCTCATGGTGAAGCAGAAGGTCGCGTTCGAAAAGGCCCAGGTGTTCGACTTTGCGACGCTCGCGGCGCTGCCGGCGGTCACCATCAAGCCCACGCTGGAATATGACGGCAAGCCCCACTCCCTGAAGGGGCCGCTGCTCGCCGACGTGATCAAGGCCAGCGGCGCGCGCGCCGGCGAGGGCACCCGCCTGATGATGCGTGCCATTGATGGCTATGTGGCCCCCCTGACGCTGGCCGACGCGCGCAAGTACGGCTTCATCATGGCCACCCATCTCGATGGCGCACCGATGAGTCTGGGCGGCGTCGGGCCTCTGTGGGCGGTCTACGAGCCGGACCGCTTTCCCGACATGGCTGCGAAACCGCTGCCGGACCGGTTTGCGGGGTGCCCTTGGGGTTGTTATTACATCGAGGTCGCGGCCGGCTAGCCTTGGTGGGGGCCGACGGGGTCCGGCTGGGAACGCCTTTTTTTGGCGGGTGTGAGGCATTTGACGGAGGAGTACACGCCATGAAACGCTGGATCAAATGGACTTCGGGTACCGTTGTGGTGCTGGCGCTCGCCGCCGTGGGCGCCGCGGTGGTGGGCCAGCAAATGGCCGAACGCAAGCGCCAGCGCGTGATCAGCGTGCCGGTCACGGCCGTGCCCTACGCAGAAGGTGCGCAGGCGCTGGCGCGTGGCAAATACCTGTACGAGTCGCGTGGCTGCGTGGATTGCCACGGTCTGGACGGCACCGGCCGAACCTTCCTGAACGATGGCAAGGGCACGCACATTGCCGGCCCCAACATCACCCCGGCCGGTGTGGTGGCCCGCTACCAGCCGGTGGACTGGGTGCGCACCCTGCGCCATGGCATCAAGCCCGACGGCCGGCCCGCCATGATCATGCCCAGCGAAGACTACAACCGCTTCACCGACGCTGACCTGGCCGCTCTGGTCGCCCATGTGCGCGGCTTCGCGCCCGTCAAGGGCGGGGTCAAGGCGGTGGTCGAACTTCCGCTGCCGGCCTGGGTGCTGTATGGCTTCGATGTGATCCCCGACGCCGCGCAGCGCATCAACCACACCTTGGCGCCGGCCCAGCCCGTGGCGGCGGGCGTCACGGCGGCGCACGGCGCCTACGTCGCCAACATGTGCATCGGTTGCCATGGCGAGCACCTGTCGGGCGGCAAGATTCCAGGTGGTCCGCCCGACTGGCCCGCCGCTGCCAACCTGACGCCGGGCGAGGGCAGCGCGATGGTGCGCTACAAGGATGAAGCCCAGTTTGTCGCGATGATGCGCACCGGCAAACGGCCCGACGGCACAGCGATCCAGGTCATGCCGTTCGAATCCCTCTCGAAGATGGACGACGTGGATCTGCCGGCCCTGTATGCCTTCCTGAAGACCCTGCCCCCGCGCGCGGCGGGCGGGCACTGAGCGGCGGGGACCGCGCGTCTCCGCCGACGCGGTGACGGCCCGATCCGGTTCAGACTGGCAGGGTACCTGGCAGCAGGATGCTCTTGTCGATGGTGTTGATGTCGGTGCGCCCGCACAACGCCATGCTGAGATCCAGCTCCTTGTGGATGATCTCCAGCGCCTTGGTCACGCCGGCCTCGCCCATCGCCCCCAGGCCATAGATGAAGGACCGGCCGATATAGACGCCCTTGGCGCCGAGCGCGCGGGCCTTCAGCACATCCTGCCCGCTTCGCACGCCGCCGTCCATGTGCACCTCGATCTGCGAGCCCACCGCGTCCACGACGGCTGGCAGCGCGCGGATGCTGCTCTCCGCGCCGTCGAGCTGGCGCCCGCCGTGGTTGGACACGATCAGCGCGTCCGCGCCGGAGGCCACGGCCAGTCGGGCGTCTTCCACGTCCTGGATGCCCTTGAGGATGAGCTTGCCGCCCCAGAGCTTCTTGATCCACTCCACGTCAGCCCAGTTCAGCGTGGGGTCGAACTGGCGGCTCGTCCACTCCGACAGCGAGCCCATGTTGTCCACGCCTTTGACGTGACCCACGATGTTGCCGAACTGCCGGCGCTTGGTGCCCGCCATGGCCAGGCACCAGCTCGGCTTGGTCAGCAGGTTGGCGATCGACGCCAGCGTGGGCTTGACCGGCACCGACAGGCCGTTCTTCAGGTCCTTGTGGCGCTGCGCCAGGATCTGCAGGTCCAGTGTCAGCACCAGCGCCGAACACTTGGCGGCCTTGGCCCGCTCGATCAGGCGCTCGATGAAGGCGCGGTCGCGCATCACGTAGAGCTGGAACCAGAACGGGTAGGGGCTGTTGGCCGCCACGTCCTCGATCGAGCAGATGCTCATCGTCGACAGGGTGAACGGTACGCCGAACTTGCCGGCCGCGCGCGCCGCCAGGATCTCGCCGTCGGCCCATTGCATGCCGGTCGAGCCCACGGGTGCCAGCGCCACCGGCATGGCCACGTCCTGGCCCACCAGCTGGGTGCGGGTGGTGCGGTTGTCCATGTTGATGGCCACTCGCTGTCGGAACTTGATCTTCTGGAAGTCGTCTTCGTTCGCCCGGTACGTGCCCTCGGTCCAGGAGCCGGTGTCGACATAGTCGTAGAACATGCGCGGCACGCGCTTGTGCGCGAGCACGCGCAGGTCTTCGATGTTGGTGATGACGGTCATGAGGGGTCTCCTGCGGATGGTTTCTTGGCGTCTTAGGCGCTGACCGCATGGTAGCGGCACGCCGCTGCAAGCGGCATGAAAGCGCGCGGCGGCGGTTTGAAATTATTTGTAGGCGACGGCGCGCACGCCCGCGCCACGCACCTCCAGCCGGATCTCGTCCAGCTGCTGGCCGGCGGCATTGACCAGCGTCACGCGGTGGCGTCCCGGCCAGGGCATCCAGGGCACCGTGGCGCCCGAGCCCAGCGGTTGGCCGTCCATCAGCCAGCGCGCGCCCGGGGCATCGGCCGTGAAGCGCACGCGCTGACGGGTCGGGGGAATGTCCGGGTCCAGCGCCAGGATGGTGCCATCGGCCGGTGCGGTGATCCGGGTGGCCTGCGCAGGACCGGTTTTCACAGTTTTCAAGCTTTTTTGGCCTCTTCCCAGCGTCGATGGGTCATTGTCAGCTATGGAGTTGATAGCGAAGCTTTCCTGTGCCGTGCCCGGCAGGAACCACTCGCTGCGCGCGGCTTCGAGCTGCGCGCCGAAGCGCACGCGCTGCGTGGTGAGGCCGGGTGGCGGCAGCGGCGCGCGGCTGGGCGTGCGGGCGTGCAGCTGCTGCATCACCGCGGCCCAGATCGGCGCGGCGCCGCTGGTGCCGCTGACATCATGCATGGCCGCGCCGCTGGCGTTGCCCACCCACACGCCCACGGTGTAGCGCTGCGACCAACCCAGCGCCCAGTTGTCGCGCATGTCCTTGCTGGTGCCGGTTTTCACCGCTGTCCAGAAGCGCGTGGCGAGCACGCTGTCGGTGCCGAAGGTGCGCGCGCGCGCGTTGGGGTCCGACAGGATGTCGCCGACGATGAAGGCCGCGCGCGGGTCCAGCGCCGGCCTGGCGGGCGCGGCAGCCGGGCCTTTGGCAGGGCTGGGCGGCGGGCGGATGGCCACCTCGCTGAAGCGCCCGCCGTTGGCCAGCGTGCGGTAGGCGTTGGTCAGCGCCAGCAGCGGCAGCTCGGCGCTGCCCAAGGCCAGGCTGTAGCCGTAGTATTCGCCGGTCTCGCGCAGGGGCAGGCCCACGGCGCGCAGCTGGCGCGCGAAGGCCTCGGGCGAGACCATCACCAGCGTGCGCACCGCCGGTACGTTGAGCGAGGCGCCCAGCGCGGTGCGCACCGACACCCAGCCCTTGAACTGGCGGTCGTAGTTCTGCGGGATGTACAGGCCACCGGCGGTGGGGATCTGCGTGGGCGCGTCGTCCAGCAGCGAGGCGGCAGTCAGGCGCAGCTCGGCGATGGCCTGCGCGTAGAGAAATGGCTTGAGCGTGGAGCCCGGCTGGCGCGGCGCCAGCACGCCGTCCACCTCGGCCGCATCGGACAGCTCGCCGGAGGAGCCCACCCAGGCCAGCACCTCGCCGCTGGCGTTGTCCAGCACCACGACGGCGCCGTCTTCCACGTTGCGCCCGCGCAGTTCGCGCAGGTGGCGCTGCAGGATCTGCAGGGCGAAACGCTGCAGGGTGGCGTCCACGGTGGCGTTCACGGTGGCGTTCACGCGCGTGGGCGGCGCGGGCCCGCCGGTGGCCAGCAGGCGGCGCGCCAGATGCGGCGCGATGCCTTCGCTGGCCGGCCAGGCGCGCCGCTGCAGCGCGCCGGTGACGAACAGGTCCAGCCCGTCGCAATCGGCGGCGGGCGGGCGCGCGGGCGGGGCCGACACCGGCGGGGCCGCCTTTTTGGTTGTGTTCGCGGGCGGCGTGGCGGGTGCGGGATTCATCGCCTGCAGCACGCCACAGGCCCGCTGCGCCACGCGGGCGGGTGCCGCGTTGGGCGCGCGCACCAGGGCCGCCGCCACGGCCGCCTCGCGCTCGTCCAGCCCGTGCGCGGCCTTGCCAAAGAGCGTGCGGCTGAGCGCGTCGATGCCGACGATCTCGCCGCGAAACGGCACCAGGTTCAGGTAGCTTTCCAGGATCTGGTCCTTGCGCCAGCGGGTCTCCAGCTGGGTCGCTGTGACGGCCTGGCCGAGCTTCTGCGCCACGCTGCGACCGCCGGGCCCGGCGCGCAGGCTGAAGGCGGCGTCGGGCGCATCGAGCAGCCCGGCCAGCTGCATCGTCAGGGTGGAGGCGCCGCGCGTGCGCGTGTTCCACAGGTTGCCCCAGGCCGCACTGGACACCGCCCGCCAGTCCACCCCGCTGTGCTCGTAAAACCGCTGGTCCTCGCTGAGCACCAGCGCCGTGCGCAGGGCCGGCGACACTTCCGCCAGCGCCACCCAGGGGCCCCGGCGCACATGGGGGTCGGTGCGCACGCGCTGCACCACCTCGCCGTGGCGGTCGAGAATCAGCGTGTCCGAGGGCCGGAAATCGGCCTTTACCTCGTCAAAAGTGGGCATTCCCAGCGCAGAATGGTCATAGCCTGCTATCAAGAGCAGAGCAACCAACGTGTGCCGGGCAGGCTGGGTCACTTCGCCGCCTCGACCTTCACCCGCGCATTCGGCGCCTCGCCGAACATCTCGGGGGCGTACATCGCCTCCACGCGCGTCGGCGGCAGGGCGAAGTCGCCGACGTTGTTCAGGCGCACGGTGTACTGCATCTTCACCACGCCTTTGGGCAGGACTTCGTAGTAGCTGCGGAAGGCCTCGAAGCTGCGCTCTTCGAAGGCGGGCCAGGCCCAGCCTTCGCGCTTTTCGCCCTGGGTGGCGATCTGCGAGTCGCGGCCCAGGCCGCTGCCCAGGATGGTGGCGCCGCCGGGCACCGGGTCGGTGATGACGACCCAGGTCATGTCGGCGCTGGCGTTGACCTCCAGCGTCACGCGCAGCACGTCGCCGCGCGTGAGCTTGCCGGGCACGGCCTGCTCGACGGGCGTGACGCTGCGGGTGATCTGGTAGCCGGCGTTGAAGGGCGCCTTCAGCTCGACGGCGGCCAGCGACTGCAGCGTGAGCCAGGGCTTGCCGGTGCCCTGGTGCGTGACACTGAGGGTCTCAGGTGGCGTCTTGCCCCAGGGCAGCCACATCGTGTTGCCGCGCAGGGTGCCGGGTGAGGCGGGCGCGCCGAACGCCGTGGTCTGGTTCGGAGCGCCGCTGGCATCGGTGGTCTTGATCCGCTCCACCTTCGCCCAATCGACACTGGCGGTGGCCGCGGCCAGGGTAGCGCGGGTGACGCCCGCCACCGGGGTGGCCTCAAATTTGGCGGAGAACTTCTCCAGTGCGAGGCCGCCCCAGAGGTTGGCCGTGGTGGTGTGCCAGGCGCCGCGCTGCTGGCGCGCGATGAAACCGTTGGCCAGGCGGCCCATGTCGTCCTTCCAGGCCGGGTCGTCCATCACGGCGAGCATCAGGCGGGCGGTGTTGACGTCGCCGTTGGTCATCAGCCACCACCAGTGGTCGCTCTGCTCGGTGCTGAAGGTCACTTTGGTGCCCTGCCAGCTCAGGCGCGACTTCAGGATCTGCGTGGCCTCTGCCAGCCGCTGCTCGCGCTGCGGCACGTCGCTCACGCGCTTGAGGATGTTGATCCAGTCGATCACCGCGCTGGTGGGCCACTGGTTGGGCGCGAGGGTGAGGCTGCCCAGCAGCCGCCCCTGCGCCTTGCCGTAGCGCGACAGCGCCTCGATGGCGGCGAGCTTGCGCACGTCGAGGTCTTTCTGCGGCGACCAGAAGTTGCGCTGGATGCGGCCTTCGACAAACGCGGTCAGGCCGCGCTCCATCGGGGCGCGCACCTCGTCGCTCAGGGCGAAGGCCGGGTTCAGGCTGGCGGCTTCATGCGTGGCGGCCAGCAGGTAGGCCGTGAGGATGTCGCTGCCGCGCGCGCCCTCGCCCTCGCGCGGCGGGAAGTAGCTGGCCAGGCCGTCGGCATCGAGGTAGGTCGGAATCTGCGCGAGCACGCCCTGCCACAGCTTGCCGTCGCGCAGCCCGATGGACTTGCTGGTCTTCTGCTCCAGGCAGGCGAAGGGGTAGCGGGCAAACCAGTCGCGCACGCCGGGCAGGCCCTCGGCCAGTTTGGGTTGCAGGGCGAGCTTGAGGCCGCCCCGGATGGTGCCGTTCGTGGCCAGACCATCGGCCGGCGGCGCCACGGGCAGGCTGAACGGGCCGTCGATCTGCACCAGTGTGGCCTGCTGCACGGTCAGCGGCACGGCGGGGATCAGCCGCTGGTGCGCCTTGAGTGCGTCGCGTGCGCCGCTCACGCTGTCTTTCGCCTCGACCTCCCACAGCAGGGCCTCAGCCCGCGTGAAGGCCAGTTGTGCGGGCGCGGTGACGTTCCAGGCAACTTCGCGGGCTTCACCGGCGGGAATCTCGACGTTCTGAATGGGCAGTTCCAGCAGCGTGGCACGCGGCGTCACCACCACCTTCATCGCCTGTTTGGTGGTGTTGCGCAGCGTGAACTGGGCTCGGAAGGCGTCGCCCTCGCGCACCAGCGGCGGCAGCCCGCTGATGAGCTGCAGGTCCTGCGTGGTCTGGATCGTGGTCTGCCCGGTGCCGAACAGGCCGGCGGCGGCGTCGGCGACGGCGACGATGCGGAAGGTGGTCAGCGCGTCATTGAGTGGCACGTTCACCACGGCCTGGCCGTTGACGTCCAGCACCACGGCCGGGTTCCACAACAGCAGGGTGTCGAGCAGCTCGCGCGCGCCGCTCTTGCCGCCACCGCCGCCTGCTGGAACGGCCTTGCGGCCGTAGTGCCGCCGGCCGATGATTTCCATCTGGGCGGTGGAGGTCTCCACGCCCCAGCTGCGGCGCTGCAGCATGGCGTCGAGCAGGTTCCAGCTGGTGTTGGGCATCAGCTCCAGCAGCGCCTGGTCCACCGCGGCCACCGCCACCTCGGCGCCGGCTGCGGGCTGTCCGTTGGGCAACTTCCCGGTGATGGTGACTTTGGCCGTGCCGCGCACGGGGTAGGTTGGCTTGTCGGCGGCGACGCTCACGTTGATCTGGTGTGCCTGGGTGCCCACTCGGATTTCCGCCAGGCCGAGTCGGAAGGCGGGCTTGCTCAGGTCCACCAGCGCGGTGGGGGCCACATACTCCCGCCCCTCGTACCAGAAGGCGGTCCACCATTCACGCGGCGCCTTGAAGCCCCAGGTGAAGAAGCTGTACCACGGCACCTCGCGCAGCCGCCCGCGCAGGGCCAGCACGCTGACAAAGACGTTCGGGCCCCAGCCTTCCTGCACCTTGAGCTGGACCGTCGGGTCCTGGCCGTTGAGTTGCACCACCTGGGTCGAGAGGATGCCTTCGCGCTCTACCGCCACCAGCGCGGTCGCAAAGCGGAACGGCATGCGCACCTGGAACTTGGCGGTCTCGCCGGGCTGGTAGCTCTTCTTCTCGGGCAGCAGGTCCATGCGGTCGTGGTTTTCGCCACCGAACCACAGTTCGCCCTGGCGCGTGATGTAGACCGAGCTGGCCGCCTGGATGCTGTTGCCCTGGGCGTCTTTCGCGGTCACGACCAGTTCCACCTCGCCCGGCTCGCCGAGCCTGGTGTCGCACAGCAGCAGGCCGCGGTCGTCGCTCTTTCCGCTGCAGACGCTGCCCAGGTCTTTGGTGTCGGTCTTGTTGTCGTAGGTGTAGAAGCCGCCGACGAGACGCTTGCGACTGGTGGTGGTGATGCGCGCCACGGCCTTCACATCGAGCGCCACACCAGCCTGCGGCTTGCCGGTCAGGTCCAGCGCCAGCGCCTGGAAGCGGATCTGCTGCCCGCTGGACACCCAGCCCTCGGTCTTGATGCCGGCGATCACGCCAGCCGGCCACAGGGTGGAGGTGCTGCGCAGCGTCTGCACCTCGCCATTCGGGTCGGCGTAGGTGGCCTCCAGCAACAGCTCGCGCGGCTGGGTCGCGGGCGGCACGGGCTCGATGGTGAGCTTGCCGGCGCCGTTGCGGTCCAGCGTGAGGGGCAGCTTGTCGGCGATCACGCGGGTGTCCTGCATCGCGCTGGCTTCTTCCTCGCCTTCGCTGCCGGTCTCCCGGTTGCCGCGCGGCGGCTGGAAGCTGAAGGCCTCGAAGTCCGGGAAGCTCAGCGCCTTGCCGCGCACCAGCGCCGACACCCGCACCGGCAGGTTGGCGGCCGGCCCGCCGGCTACGTAGTTCACCTGCACGTCCGCCGGTACGGTTTTCACGTTCACCAGCGCGGCCTTGCCGCTGGGCGTGACACGGCCCTCGAACACCGGCAGGCGGAATTCCTCGACGCGGAACTGGCCACTGGAAAAGCTGCGGCCCTGATCGCCCGCGGCGCGCAGTTCCACGTCGTACACGCCCAGGCGCGCCGCTGGCGGCACCTGAAAGCTGCTGGCCGCGCTCAAACCCCCGGTGGCGGTCTTGCGCCAACTCAGGGGCTGCGTGGTTTGCTGGCCGCTGCCCTGGTGGGTGATGACCAGCGTGGCCGGCCAGGCCTCAGGGCGCTCGGGGATGCCAAAGCCGCGCGAGGTCTCCAGTCGCAGCAGGTGCTTCATCGACACCGTCTCGCCGGCGCGCAGCAGCGTACGGTCCATCACGGTGTGGGCGCGCTGGTCGGGCGCGGGGTCCTGGCTGGTGGGCACGTTGAAGCGCCAGGGCTCGATGCCGCGCTGCCAGTGGCTCCAGGTGAAGGCCAGGTCGTCCACGCGCGCTGCGCTGCCCGGTGCGCTCACGCTGGCCCTGGCGCTGACGAAATAGGCGTTGGTCTGCTCGTCCGAACCTGCGCACGCGGGCGGTTGGGGCGACAGACCCTTGAATTCGGCGATGCCCTGCGCGCTGGTCGTGGCGCTGGCCAGCAGCTTGCCGTTGCAGTCCGACACCCGCACCGTAGCGCCCGCCACCGGCTGGCCCTTGTCCAGCGTCGTCACCCAGGCCATCGCGTTTTCGCGGCCCAGCTTGAAATGCACGCCCAGGTTGGTGACCAGCGCCGAGGTGCGCACGACCATCGTGCGCGGGCTGCCGTGGCGCTCGTCGAGCAGCGCGGCACCCAGCATCGGCGAAGCGATCTCGACCACGTGAAAGCCTGCGGCCAGCGGAATGCCAATCACCTCAAGCGGGCGAGGGTCGCTGCCCGCCGGCTTCGGCAGGTCCAGCGTCTTCACGCCGGCCTGGCCGGCCAGCAGCGACACCATGCGCGACTGCACCTGGTCGCTTTCGTTCGGGTCCAGCGCGCGCGGCAGCGGGCCCTTGACGTCGGCGGCGGCCTGGCTGCGCGGCACCGTGAAGTCGTTGTAGCGCTGCACCTTGCGGAACCAGGCCATGATGTCGGCGTCGGTCTTCGGCTGCAGGTCGCTGACCTTGCCGCCGGGCGTCAAACCGCTGATCTTCAGCGCCGGCTCGACGTTGCGCAGCGTCACCGGCAGCAGCGCCGGGGTGTCGCCTTTGGCGTCCGGCTCGGCAAAGCGTTCCACGATGCCAAAAGGTGCGGCAGCGAACTTGGCCAGCGGCGGCATCACGCCGGTCGCCACCTTCAGCGGGAAGCTGGCTGCGTTGGCCGCAGCGCGCCCGCTGGCGTCCTGGAAGCCGGGCGGCAGTTCGACGGTGAAGGCGGACTTCTCCGGTAGCACCCCTTTGAAGCTCACCCCGCTGACCAATGCGTCGCCCTCGGCATCGTCGCGGTCGAAGGTCGGCTTGAAGCTCTCACTGGCCGACTTCAGGCGAATCGCCTCGGCCAGCTTGCGCGCCACCGGGGCGTTGAAGGCCAGACGCATCGGACGGATCGGCAGGCAGGCGGCCTGCGCGTTCTCGCGCTCGCAGTTGAAACTCACCGAAAACGGCTCGCGCACCGTGAAGGTAAAGCGCTTTTCCACCGAATTGGGCACGCCGCCGGGCGTCGCCACGCCCTTTCCAAAGACCAGTTGCACCTTCGAGGCGGGCGTGAAGCGCCGGGCGCATGCGAGTGCAACGTAACGCAACGAGTCTTTGGCCGCCGCCTTCTCCAGCCCCTGAGACGCCAGCAACGCGGTGCGCGCCGCGCCGTCGATGAGGCGCACCGGCACGCGCTCGCCCAGGCCGTCCAGCGCGCACCAGACGTTGGCCATCACGCTCTGCGGCGTGGCCGCCCCGTTGAGTTGCAGCAGGAAGTGCTGCTCCTCCTCGATGCGCTGATAGGTGCCCGGACGGATGTGTTGCACAAAGGGCCCGCCGGTATTGAATGTGTAGGTGGCCGCGGCACTCAGGGGCTCGCCCTTGGGCGACTTGAAGTCGGCGCGCGGCTGCAGCGTGCAGCGCACGCCGGGCGGCAGGTCCTGGGCGAACTGGAAGGCCCACTCCCGGTCGCTGATCCAGCGGCCATTGCCGGCGGTGGCCTGGGCATCGCTGCAGCTCAGGCTGAAGGGTGCGGGGGCCTTCGGATCTCCGAAGTTGACCGCCGAAGCATCGAACTTCGCCACCACCTGGCGCACCTGCGCCACCTCGCCCTGAGGCGTCAGGCTGGTGATGGAGAGCGCCTGCGCGCCGAATGCCGCGCCGAGCACGCCGGCGGCAGAAAGGATGCTGCGCAAATTCATGCGTCCCCCGGGAGTCGTTGTTTCGCCGAGGGTAGCAAATGCGGGCGGTGCGTGGTCAAAAAAAACGGCACCCAAGGGTGCCGTTTCCTTTCAGTCGGCCCGAAGGCCGCCTGACCGTCTTCAGACCGTCGTCGCCTTCTTGATGGCGTCGGCGGCTTGGGTGGCGGCGGCATTGAAGCTCGTCTGCGCGGTTTCCATGGCCTTCTTGGCTTGCACCTGGGCCGTTTCCAGAGCGGTCTGGCTGGCGGTCAGCGCGTTCTTGAAGGCGGCCACGGCGCTCTCGCTGCCGGCAGGCGCGTTCTTGGTCAGGTTGTCCAGCGCGCCGGTGAAGGCTTTCTGGGCTTCCGCTGCCTTGGCTTCCATGGCCTTGGTGAAGTCGGCGGTGCTGCCGGTCATGATGGCCTGAACGTGCTGGGCGTAGGCGGTGGACTTGTCAGCCATGGGCTTGACCAGGCCGGTTTGCAGGGCCAGCAGCTCCTTGGCGTCCTTGGCGGCCAAGACAGCCTGGGCGTGGCCGAAGGACTCTTCCATCACAGCCTTCGAGGCGGCGAGGTTCAGCTCGACCAGCTTCTCGAGGCCGGAAAAGGCCTGGGCGGTGAAACCTTGCAGGGCTTGCAGGTTGGCTTTGTTGGTGGCGGCGAATTGTTCAGCGGTGTTTTTCATTTCAAGTTCCTTAAGTGATGGGGCGGATCGGGTGCCTGCTCAGATAAAGCTGCGTCCCGCTATTTATGCTGCAGTGCAACATGAGACGAATGATAAGGGAAAACCCGAGGATGTGCTCAAGAAATGTTGCACTGCAGCAAATATTAGGGCTGTGGACCTAATTCGGGCCCTGCGCAGGGCCTCAGGGCCGCCGGTAGCTCAGTTTCTGGCGGGCCCAGTGTCTGGCGTCAAGCCGGTCCATGCGCACCTGGCCGCCGGTGGAGGGGGCATGGACGAAGCGGCCTTCGCCCACATAGATGCCCGCGTGCGTGGGCGGCCCGCCGTTGCCGAACAGCACCAGGTCACCCGAGCGCAGTTGGTCGGCTGGCAGGGGCTGCCCCCAGCCTTGCAGTGCGGCCACGGTGCGCGGTGCCTGCAGGCCGGCCTCGGTGCGGTACACCCAGGCGATCAGCCCGCTGCAGTCGAAGCCACCCTGCGGCGTGTTGCCGCCATACCGGTAGGGTGTGCCCACCAGCCCTAGCGCGGTGATGGTGACGTGCTGCGCCTGTTCCTCGCTGACCCGCGAGACGACCGGTGCTGGCGTGGGCGGTGCAACGGGGCGTGTGCCGCACGCAGCCAGCAGTGCGGCCAGGGCCAGGGGAGCGAGCCGGCGCAGGAGACTGTTGGGCGTCATGATCAGAAGCTTGGGGGGCAATCGGCCGCAGGATAGCGCGAGCCGGCCAACCTGGTGCTGCCGGTGGTCGAAAAATCACTCCTGAATCAGGAGCGCCTTGTGGCCGGCCGGCGATGGGGGGAGGCCGAAAACATTGAAGAATTGGCGCTTGAAGGCGGTTGTGGGCACCTTTTCGGCCCCTTCAGCGCGATGTACGCCCGGCAATGCCCTTCAACCCGTCAGCACCTCGGGATGCAGCTGCTCATAGGCTTCGGCCAGGCCCGGGTCGCGCCGCTTCATCTCCGCGTGGCTGACGCGGCCGGTTCGGGTCATGTAGTCGTAGGCAAATTCCACGGGCGTGAGCGCTTTCATGCGCTCGTCCATGTGCTCGTACCAGCGCAGGCTGACGTTGGCGGCGTCCCAGATCTTCTTCATCGGCGGCAGGCGCAGCGCCTGGTAGGCGGCCAGCGCCGCCGGCACGTCGCTGCCGTGTTCACGGAAGGCCTTGGCCAGCGCCACCGCGTCTTCCATGGCCAGGCGGGTGCCAGAGCCGATGGAGAAATGCGCGGTGCGCAGCGCATCACCCATCAGCACGACCTTGCCGACGCTCCAGCGTTGATTCCAGATCGCGGGGAACTGGCGCCAGTAGGAATTGTTCGACAGGATGGGGTGGCCGCCCAGGTCCTGGGCGAACACCTGCTCGCAGTGGCGGATGGTGTCCTCAGGGCTCATCGTCTCGAAGCCGGCGCGCTGCCAGGTGGCGTCTTCCACCTCCACCAGGAAGGTGCTCATGGTGGGGCTGTAGCGGTAGTGGTGGGCGCAGAACACGCCCTGCGGTGTGTCGCGGAACGTCAGTGACAGGCTGTCGAACACCTGGCTGGTGCCGTACCAGATAAAGCGGTTCGGCCGCCAGTCGGTGGTGGTGCCGAACTGGTCTTCGTTTTCCGTGCGCACCCAGGAGAACGCCCCGTTGGCGCCGACGATCAGGTCGGCGTCCTGCACCTCGTCCAGGGATGCGATGTCGTGCTCGAACTCGATGCGCACGCCCAGGCGCTCCACATAGGCGTAGAGCAGGGTCAGCAGCTCCAGCCGGCCGGTGGCGGAAAAACCGTTGCCGGTGATGGGGATGCGCGTGTCGTTGACCTGGATGGTCAGGTGCGGCCAGGTCTCCATGTGCGGCGTGACGGTCTGGTAGAGCTCCTCGTCGTCGGCGCGCAGGAACTCCAGCGCGCGGTCGGAAAACACCACGCCGAAGCCCCAGGTGGCGTGGCGCGGGCCGCGCTCGTACAGGGTGATCTCGTGGCGCGGATCCTGACGCTTCATCAGCGCAGCAAAGGTCAGGCCGGCCGGGCCGGCGCCGATGATCGCGATTTTCATGGGGTGTCTCCTGGAAACATATTGATCTGTCTTTCATTCCGCCTTCGCGGTACCCGAGGCGCAAGAACATTGCGCGACCCCGGCCAGGGCCGCCGCGCAAGGGCCGCCCCGCCGCGCTGGCGGCGTCCCCCTTCCCGCATCGCGCAGCGAGGCGAGAGAAGGGGGAAGGCGCGAAGCGCCTCAGGGGGTTGTTTCACTTCACACGCCGGCTTCGGCATCGAGCCGGGCGGCAATGGTGTCGCGCAGTTCGCGCTTGAGGATCTTGCCCACGGGGCTGAGCGGGAACTGCGACACCACCTCCAGCCGCTCGGGCAGCTTGTAGCTGGCGATCTGCAAACTGCGCAGGAAGGCAATGAGCGCTTCGAACGTGAGGCTTTCACCCTCGCGCAGGATGACGAAGGCGCAGGCCTTCTCGCCGAACACCGGGTCGGGCATGGCCACCAGGCAGGCGGACTTGACCGCCGGGTGGCGGTGGATGAAGTTCTCGACCTCTTCGCAGCTGATCTTCTCGCCGCCGCGGTTGATCAGGTCCTTGCGCCGGCCCTCGGCCTGGATGTTGCGACCCCATTTGCGCACGATGTCGCCCATGCGGTAGAAGCCATCCGAAGTGAAAGCCTCGCTGTTCTTCTCCGGCGCCCGGTAGTAGCCGCGGATGGTGTAGGGCCCGCGCGTGATGAGCTCGCCGGCCTCGCCATCGGGCACTTCCCGGCCGTCGTCGTCCACCACCGCGATCTCGTCGTCCTCGCACACCGGCCGGCCCGAGCTGTGCAGGATCAGCTCCAACGGGTCGTCCAGCCGGGTCATGTTGATCAGGCCCTCGGCGGTGCCGTAGATTTCCTGCGGCGTGCAGGCCAGCTCGCTGATCAGGCGCTGGCGCAGCTCGGGGGCCAGGCGCGCGCCGCCGTTCTGCACCACCTTGAGTGACGAATGGTCGAAGCGCTTCGGCTCGTCCGAGGCCAGCCAGGCACTGATCAGCGGCACCACGGCCGCAATCACGGTCACGCGCTCCTGTTCGACCAGGCGGAAGATCTCGGCCGTGTCCGTGCCCGGCGCCAACACCACGGTGCCGCCGGTGTAGAAGGCGCCCAGGATGCCCGGCGAGGCCAGGTTGTAGTTGTGCCCCAGCGGCAGGATGGCCATGAACACCGTCTGCTCGTCAAAGCCACCGGCCCGGCCGCACAGGCGGGCGTTGAGCACGTAGTCCTCATGGGTGCGCGGGATCAGCTTGGACAGCGAGGTGGTGCCGCCCGACAGCAGCATGGTGGCCACGTCGGCGGGGTCCACGGCCGCCTCGGCGGCGCGGATTTCTGCAGTCCCCTCGTCGTCCGTCAGGCCCTGCAGCAGCGCGGCGTGCGACGTCTGCCCGGCGCCGGCTTCGCCCACCACAAACACCCGCAGGCCGGCGAATTCGCCCTGCATCTGCGTGGCCATGGGCCGGTAATCGAAATGGTGCGCCACATCGGGCACCACATAGGCCACCGCGCCCGAGGCACGGATGAAGTGCCGCACCTCGGTGTGGCGGTGCGCGCGCAGTGCCAGCACCGGAATCGCGCCGATGCGCACCAGCGCCAGGTACCAGTGTACGAACTCCGGGACGTTGGGCAGCTGCAGCACCACGCGGTCCAGCGGGCGGATGCCCTGGCGCAGCAGCGCGGCGCCCAGGCGGGCGCTGGTTCGGTCCAGATCGCCGTAGGTTTCGCGGCGTTCGCCGGCCACCAGCGCCACCTTGTCGGGCAGGCGGGCCACGGTGCGCGCCACCATGCCCCAGAGCGTCAGGCCTTCCCAGTAGCCGCCGGCGCGGAAGCGTTGCGCCAACTCCGGCGGCCAGGGCGTGAATCCGTCCAGCATCGTCATGTCTCCTCTTGTGTTTATGGGGTTGGACTGTAGGATCGCCAAACAATCCTTGCAACGAATGGCGACAAATACTTTTATTCCTTTGAAGAATGATGCGGCACCCTCCGGCGCCGATCTGAGCCTGCTGCTGGTGTTCGAGGCGGTGTATGCCGAGCGCCAGATCTCGCGCGCCGCCCAGCGCCTGGGCCTGGCCCAGCCCACGGTGAGCAACGCGCTGGGTCGGCTGCGCCGCCTGACCGGCGATGCGCTGTTCGTGCGCACCGGCCGCGGCATGGAGCCCACGCCGCATGCCGAGCGCCTGGCCGCGCCGCTGCGCGAGGCCCTGGCCATGTTGCGCGGCACGCTGCAGGCGCGCTCGCAGTTCGACCCGGCGCACGACCGGCGGCACTTCACCCTGTTCCTCACCGACCTGGGCGAAGCCTTCTTCCTGCCCCGGCTGCTGGCGCGCCTGCGCGATGCGGCGCCGGGTGTAACGCTGACCACCTTGCCCATGCCCGACCTGAACCCCCAGGCCGCCCTGGAGCGCGGCGAGGTGGACCTGGCCATCGGCAACCTGCCCGACATGGCGCCCGGCTTCTACCAGCAGCGGCTGTTTCGCGAGCATTACGTGGCCATCACGCGACCCGACCACCCGCTGCTGGGCGGTGCCATGAATGCCGAGCGATTTGCCGTCGCTCACCACGCGGTGGTGGTGCCTCACGGCACCGGGCACAGCGCCGTGGAGCAGGCGCTGGTGGACCGTGGCCTGGCCTCGCGCATCGTGCTGCGGGTGCAGAATTTTCTGGTGTTGCCGGCCATCGTCACCGGAACCGACCTGATCGCGCTGGTGCCTCGCAGCGCCGCCCTGACGCTGGCCGTGAACCACTCCCTGGGCCAGTTGCCCTCACCGATCGAGGTGCCGGCCTTCGTGGTGCGCCAGTGCTGGCACGAGCGCTTTCACGGGGATGCGGCGAACCAGTGGCTGCGGGTGCTGGTGGCGGAGCTGTTCATGGAAGGGCAACCCGCGGACAAAGCCTGAGCGACGGCGGCCCTCCACAAAAACCGCTCAGGTGCCAACGAGCGCCAGGGTCATGAACCGGCTGAACGGGTCTGCTCGGTAGTCCGCAAAGGGCCCGCAGTCCACGAAACCGAACTGGCGGTACATCGCCAGCGCCGGCTCGAAAGCCGGCGCACTGCCCGTTTCCAGGCTGACCCGTGCATAGCCGCGTTGGCGCGCGAGCGCCAGCAATTCGGTGAGCAGGGCGCGGGCCGCACCCTGGCGCAGATGGCGCGCCGTGGTGCGCATGGACTTGATTTCGCCATGCCCGGCCTGGCCAGGGCTGCTGGCCAGCAGCTCATTGATCGCACCGCAGGCGAGCAGCTGATCATCCCGCCAGGCAGTCAGGAAGGTGATCTCGGGCCGGCGCAGGCCGTCCAGGTCGAGCGCATGCACGCTCTCGGCCGGTGAATGGGCATGCATGCCGGCCAGATGCTCGCGCAGCAGGTCGATGACCCGTGGGTCGGTGAATGTGCGGTCGACGCGAATGTCGAGGGGGCGCGAGTCGGGTTGGCCCATGGCGTGCGTGACAGCGTCGTCGGTGTCCAGGTAGCCCTGATCAGCCCAGCCGCGCCCGGTGCCGTTCGATCTGGGCCTGCACCTGCGCGGGCGCGGTGCCGCCCAGCGTGTTGCGGGCGTTGAGGCTGCCGCGCAGGCTCAGGCAGTCGTACACGTCTTTCTCGATCGACGCATTGAAGCCCTGCAGCACGGCCAGCGGCAGCTCCGACAGGTCGCAGGCGTGGCTCTGCGCGGCCTTCACCGCATGGGCCACCGTTTCGTGCGCGTCGCGGAAGGGCAGGCCTTTTTTCACCAGGTAGTCCGCCAGGTCGGTGGCCGTGGCGTAGCCCTTCTTGGCGGCGTCTTCCATGGCGACGGGGTTGACGGTGATGCCGCCTTCCTTCCGGCCCGTGGCGGGGTTCAGCTGGCCGCCGACCATCTCGACAAAGATGCGCAGCGTGTCCTTGAGCGTGTCCACGGTGTCGAACAGCGGCTCCTTGTCTTCCTGGTTGTCCTTGTTGTAGGCCAGCGGCTGGCCCTTCATGAGGGTGATCAGGCCCATCAGGTGGCCGACCACGCGGCCGGTCTTGCCGCGCGCGAGTTCGGGCACGTCGGGGTTTTTCTTCTGCGGCATGATCGACGAGCCGGTGGTGAACCGGTCGGCGATTTTGATGAAGCCGAAGTTCTGGCTCATCCACAGGATCAGCTCCTCGCTGAAACGGCTGATGTGCACCATGCACAGGCTTGCGGCGGCGGTGAACTCGATCGCGAAGTCGCGGTCGCTCACGCCGTCCAGGCTGTTCTGGCAGACCTGCGGATGGCCCTGCGCGTCGACCATGCCCAGGGTGCGGGCCACGCGCTCGCGGTCCAGCGGATAGGTGGTGCCGGCCAGCGCTGCAGAGCCCAACGGCAGGCGGTTGGCGCGCCGGCGCACATCCGCCATGCGCTCGGCATCGCGGCTGAACATCTCCACATAGGCCAGCAGGTGGTGGGCAAAGCTCACCGGCTGGGCCACCTGCAGGTGGGTGAAGCCGGGCAGGATGACGTCCACGTTCTGCGCGGCCACGTCCACCAGCGCGCGTTGCAGGTCGGTCAGCAGGCCGTTGATGAGGTCGATCTCCGCGACCAGCCACAGGCGCACGTCGGTGGCTACCTGGTCGTTGCGGCTGCGCCCGGTGTGCAGGCGCTTGCCGGCGTCACCCACGAGCTGCGTCAGGCGGGCCTCGATGTTCAGGTGCACGTCTTCCAGGTCCAGCTTCCATTCGAAGGCGCCGGACTCGATCTCCGCGCGGATCTGCGCCATGCCGCGCTGGATATCGGCGTAGTCCTGCGCGCCGATGATGCCCTGCGCGGCCAGCATCTCCGCGTGCGCCAGGCTGCCGGTGATGTCGGCCAGCCACAGGCGCTTGTCGAAGAACACGCTGGCGGTGTAGCGCTTGACCAGTTCGCTCATGGGCTCGGAGAACAGGGCGGACCAGGCTTCAGATTTCTTGTCGAATTGGTTTTGGGTCATGGCGGTGGGGGCGGGAGCCCCTGGACGGGGTCGGCATTTGGGTTGCGGCGGGGGATCACCAATAATGCGGCATCAGCCCCGTTACCGGATGAACGACTCGCAAATTTTATCGACCTTCCAGGATCTGCCCCCGCAGCCCGCGTCGGGGCGGGGCGAGCACGCGCTGGTGTTCGACGCCTGCCATGTCGGCGTGATTCTGCGCGCGGTGCTGTTTGTGGTGGCGGTGGTGGCCGTGGGCGCGATGTTCGGCACCGCCAGTCTGCTCGACTGGCTGGCCCGGACTTCGATCGTGACCGGCGGCGCGCTGCCGGCCACGCTGGCCTGGCTGATTGCAGGGTGCAGCCTCAAGAAGCCGCTGGCGCGCCAGCGCCTGGGGGTGCAGGTCGCCGCTGGCGTGGGGCTGGGCGCGCTGGCCGGCCTGTATGGCTGCGGCCTGCTGGCCCTGGCCGGTTTCGCCGATCCAGCGCCCTGGCTGGCCAGCGCCAGCGCCGGTGCACTGCTGGCCGGGATGCTGGTGGCGGCGCTGGTCTGGCGCGTGAAGGGGCGCACCCCGGCTGCCACCATGGCGCGCCTGACCGAGCTGCAATCGCGCATCCGGCCGCATTTCCTGTTCAATACGCTGAACACCGCGATTGCGCTGGTGCGCGAAGAGCCCGAACGCGCCGAGTCCATTCTGGAAGATCTGGCCGAGCTGTTTCGCCATGCGCTGGCGGAGCAGGGCGCATCGGCCACGCTGACGCAGGAGATCGCGCTGGCGCGGCACTATCTGCAGATCGAGCAGGCGCGCTTCGGCGAGCGCCTGCGCGTGCAGTGGCAGCTCGACGACGCGGCGGGCAGCGCCACCTTGCCGCCGCTGCTGCTGCAGCCGCTGGTGGAAAACGCCGTCAAGCACGGCGTGGAGCCCAGTGACACTGGCGCGGAGATCCGGATTTCCACCGAGCGCCGAGGCACGATGGCGGTGATCAAGGTAACCAACACGGTGCCTGCCGGCCAGGGGCCGCGCGGGCACGGGCTGGCGCTGGCCAATGTGCGCGAGCGCCTGGGCCTGCTGCACGACCTGCAGGGCACCTTCCGCACCGCGCTGGTCGATGGCCTGTACCAGGTGCGGATCGAGGTGCCGCTGCCGCACGAGGGGGGGGCGCCATGAGCTTGCGGGTGCTGATCGTGGACGACGAGGCGCTGGCCCGGTCGCGCCTGCGCCGGCTGCTGGGCGAGTGCACCGCGCCGGCCGCCGAGGTGGTTGGCGAGGCCGCCAACGCCACCGACGCGCTGCAGTGGCTGGGCCGCGAGCGCTTCGACCTGGCCCTGCTCGACATCCACATGCCTGGTGCCGACGGCCTGAAGCTGGCGCAGGTGCTGCGCAGCCTGCCCGACGCGCCGCGGGTGGTGTTCGTGACGGCGCATGCGCAGCACGCGCTGCAGGCCTTCGAGGTGGAGGCGGTGGATTACCTGACCAAGCCGGTGCGGCTGGATCGGCTGCAGGCCGCCTTGCAGAAGGTGCAGCGCCTGCTGCCCCTGCGGCCGGCGCCTGAGGCACCGGATGAGGCGCTGGTCATCCAGGAGCGCGGGCGCACCGAGCGCGTGCCGCTGGTCGAGGTGTTGTACGTCAAGGCCGAACTGAAGTACCTGACGGTACGCACCGCGGCGCGCAGCTACATCCTGGATGGATCCCTCAACGAGCTGGAGGATCGCTTCGGGTCGCGTTTCCTGCGCGTGCATCGCAACGCGCTGGTCGCGCGGCATGCGGTGCGCGCGCTGGAGAAGCACCACGACCCGGAAGAAGGCGATGGCTGGGCGCTGCGACTGCAGGGGCTGGACGAGCTGCTGGCCGTCTCGCGCCGCCAACTGCCGGCCGTGCGCGAGGCCATTGGCGCGGCTTGAGGGCAGCTGAACCCCGTGCGGCGCGCCTGGCCGGCGCACAAAGGCGAAGTTACTGTATTTTTTGTAGCTGAATACGACCATCCGACGCTGGGGAAGTGCCGGAAGAGTCTGAAATTCAGTCCACCTTGGCTCCGGAGGCCTTCACCACGCGCTCGTACTTGGCCAACTCGCGCTTCATGAAAGCGCCAAAGGCCTCGGGCGTGTCGGGTGCGGGCTCGGCCATCAGCGCGGCGTAGCGGGTTCTGGTCTCGGGCGAGTTCAGCGCGGCCACGAAGGCCTGGTTGTACCGGGCGATTACGTCCTTCGGCGTGCCGGCCGGCGCCACCAGCCCCCACCAGGTGTCGATCTCGAAGCCCTTGAGCGTGTCGGCCACCGGTGGCACTTCGGGCAAAGCGGGGCTGCGTTTGGCCGTGGTCACGGCCAGCGCCTTGAGCTTGCCGCTCTTGATGTTGGGCGCGGCGGTGGCCAGGTTGTCGAAGTTGAAATCGACCTGGCCCGACAGCAGCGCCAGCTGCGCCGGGTTGCCGCCGTTGTAGGGGATGTGCACCGCGAAGATCCCGGCGTCGCGCTTGAACATCTCGCCCGCCAGGTGGCCGGCGCTGCCTTTGCCGCCGCTGCCGTAGTTGAGCTTGGCCGGATTCGCCTTGGCATAGGCGATGAGGTCGGCCAGCGTGTTGATCTTCAGTCGGGCGGCCGTGTCGGCGTTCATCACGAGGACGTTGGGCACGCGCAGCATCTGGGTGATCGGCGCGAAGTCGGTGGCCGCGTTGTAGGGCATCTTGCTGAACAGCCAGGGGTTGATGGCGTGCGTGGCCACGGCGGCAATGCCGATGGTCAGTCCGTCCGGCGCGGCTTTGGCCACCGCGTCGGCGCCGATGTTGCCGCCGCCGCCGGGGCGGTTCTCGATGATCACGACGCCCAGCGAATCCTTCACCCGTTCGGCCAGCTGGCGCGCGGTGACGTCGATGGGTCCTCCGGGCGCATAGGGCACGATGATGCGGATGGGCTTGCCCTGCGCGAGCGCGGCGGGGGCGTTGAGGGCGGCCGTGACGGCCAGCGTGGTGAGGAGGAGGGTTCTGCGTTTCATGGGTGTTTGTCCGCTTCGCTGGTGAAGGAGTCTGCAAAAAAGTCGTCTTCCGGCAGGCCGCCCAGTGACGTGTAGTCCTTGCGGGCGGAGTCAACCACTATCGGTGCGCCGCAGGCGTAGACCTGGTGGCCGCTGAGGTCGGGAAAATCCTGCAGCACCGCTCGGTGCACGAAGCCAGTGCGTCCGCTCCAGGCGTCTTCGGGCAGGGCGTCGGACACCACCGGCACGTAGCGCAGGTTGGGCATGGCGGTGACCTGCGCCTTGACCCAGGCATCGAGGTAGAGATCTTCCGGACGCCGGCCGCCCCAGTACAGCGTGGCGGGGCGGGTGATGCCCATGAACTGCATGTGCTCGATCACGGCCTTGATCGGCGCAAAGCCTGTGCCGGAGGCCAGCAGGATGACCGGCTTGGCGGAGTCCTCGCGCAGGAAGAAGCTGCCGTAGGGGCCTTCGATGCGCAGGATGTCGCGCTCCTTCATCGTGCTGAACACCTGGTCGGTGAAGAGGCCGCCGGGCATGTGACGGATGTGCAGTTCCATCATCGGCGCGCTCGTCGTGCCGCCGGGGACGGTGCGCATCAGGGTGTGCGGCGCGTTGGCCATGCTGTAGGAGCGGCGCGCGCCGTCGCGCAGGATGAACTCGACGTACTGGCCGGCGTGGAACTGGATCACGTCGTTGGCCGGCAACTGCAGCGTGATACCCATGACGTCGTGCGACAGCCGCTCGAGCCTGGCCACGCGCACCGGCATCTTGCGGATTGGGAAAGCGCCGGCATCGGTCACCTGACGCGACTCAAGCACCACATCACTGTGCGGCACGCCGCAGCAGGTCAGCACGTAGCCGGCGGCTTCCTCGTCAGCCGACAGGGCCTTGGCCTGATGCGGTCCATGCACCACGGTGCCCTCGATCTTCTTGCACTTGCAGGAACCACAGGCGCCGTCCTTGCAGCCGTAAGGCAGGCCTATCCCGGAACGGATGCCCGCGGTGAGGATGGATTCTTCGGGTTCGGTGGTGAAACTGCGTCCGCTGGGCCGCACGGTGATGGTGAAGGTCATTGATTCGCTGTCCTGTGGGGATCGTCACCCGATCCAGAGTTCCTGATTTTGCCCTCAAACAAGGTTTCACCGACCCGGCACGCTGCATGGGCCGCTGCCGCGGGGTGTACGCGCCGGGTTTTGTTAGCATGGACTCCACGCCCACTCGGATGGACACCATGTCTTCTGAATCTTTGCAGAGCCTGATCGCCCGCCATCAGGCATCGCCCCATGCCCTGGTGCAGATTTTGCGGGAGGCGCAGACGCTGCAGGGGTGGCTGCCGAGGGAATACCTGGTCGAGATTGCCGGCGCGCTAGGCCTTGCGCTGGCCCATGTGCAGGGTGTCGCCGGTTTCTACCGGTTCCTCCACACCCGACCCGTCGGCACCTATCGGGTCCTGTTCAGCAACAACATCACCGACCGCATGCTGGGCAATGAGGCCCTGATGCGCGATCTGTGCGAGCGTCTGGGCGTCACGCGCGGGCAGGTTCGAGCGGATGGGCGGATCAGCATCGAGCTGGCCTCCTGCACCGGTTTGTGCGATCAGGGGCCGGCGCTGCTGGTCAACCACCACCAGATCGTGACCCGATTGAATCCGGGGCGCATCGAACATATTGCGGCGCTGATCGAGGCGCAGGTTCCGCCAGCGCAGTGGCCGCCCGAATGGTCGCGTGTGGACGACCAGATCCGACTGACCGATGTCAAGCTGGGCACCCAGCCTGCACCCGGAGAGGCACTGGCTGCGGCCATCGCCCGTGGGCCACAGGGCACGCTCGACGATCTCAAGCGCTCCAAACTGCGCGGGCGCGGCGGCGCCGGCTATGCCACGGCGACCAAGTGGCAGCTCTGCCGCAACGCCCCGGGCCAGACCCGCTATGTGGTCTGCAACGCCGACGAGGGCGAGCCGGGCACGTTCAAGGACCGGGTGTTGCTGACGAGTTATGCCGATGGCGTGATCGAGGGCATGACCATCGGCGCCTGGGTCGTGGGGGCGCGGCGCGGGCTGATCTACCTGCGCGGCGAGTACCGCTACCTGCTGGAGCGCCTGCAAGCGGTGTTGCAGCGGCGGCGTGAGCAGCGCCTGCTGGGCGAGGCGATCCAGGGTCGGGTGGGTTTTGATTTCGACATCGGGATCCACATCGGCGCGGGCGCCTACGTGTGCGGCGAAGAGTCCGCGCTGATCGAGTCGCTTGAGGGCAAGCGTGGCACGCCGCGCATCCGCCCCCCGTTTCCGGTGGAAAGCGGCTATCTGGGGCAGCCCACCACCGTCAACAACGTCGAGACCTTCAGCGCCGTCACCCATATTGCGCTGCACGGCGGCGAATGGTGGTCGCGCATCGGGACTCCTCAGTCGACGGGAACCAAGATCCACTCGGTCTCCGGAGACTGTGAGCGCCCAGGCATCTATGAATACCCGTTTGGCACCCGCATCGGCCGCATTCTGGAGGACTGCGGCGCCCGCGACACGCAGGCGGTGCAGGTCGGAGGGCCCTCCGGGGTGTGCCTGTCGGCATTCGAATTCAATCGCCGCATTGGCTTTGAAGATGTGCCCACCGCTGGAGCCTTCATGGTGTTCAACCGCTCGCGCGACATGTTCTCCGTGGCCCGCAACTTCGCGCACTTCTTTGCCCACGAGAGCTGCGGCTTCTGCACGCCGTGCCGGGTCGGCACAAAACTGGTGGTGCGCCGCATGGAAAAGCTCCAGCGCGGCGACGGTTCCGCTGCGGACGTGCAGGTGCTGTTCGAGCTGGACAAGCTGATGCACGGCACCACCCATTGCGGCCTCGGCGCCGCCGCCTGCAACCCGCTGCGGGACACCATTGCCAGATTCCGACCGGCCTATGAGCGCCATCTGCAGTCGCTGCATTTCGTGCCCGGATTTGACTTGGACGCCGAGTTGTCCCAGGCGCGGCTCGCTACCGCCCGCGACGACAGCGCCGCCCACCTGGAGAACAAGGAATGACCGATCAGCGCATTGACGCCCTCAGTCCGGGCACCTTCGAGCTCGATGGGCGGGACGTGGAGTTCGCGCCCGGCGACACCATCCTGCGGGCGGCCACGCGGGCGGGCCACTACATTCCCCATCTGTGCTGGAAGCCTGAATACGGCCCCCATGGCTCCTGCCGCGTGTGCACGGTCAAGGTCAATGGCCGCACGGGCGCCGCGTGCACCGTGATGGCCGGCGCCGGTCAGGAAGTGCAAAGCAATACCGATGAACTCAACGCCCAGCGCAAGACCCTGTTGCAGATGCTGTTCGTCGAAGGCAACCATTTCTGTCCCTCGTGCGAAAAAAGCGGGGATTGCCTTCTGCAGGCCACGGCGTACGAGGTGGGCATGACCGGGCCCCATTTCGAGGAGCTCTACCCCAACCGACCAGTGGATGCCAGCCATGCCGATGTGCTGCTGGACCTGAACCGTTGCATCCTGTGCGGCCTGTGCGTGCGCGCCAGCGCCATGGTGGATGGCAAGAACGTGTTTGCCATTGACGGCCACGGCATCGCGACCCGCCTGATCGTCAACAGCCCCAGCGGGCTGCTGGGCGACAGCGCCTTGCAAGTCGACGACTGCGCGGCCCATATCTGCCCGGTGGGTGCCCTCTTGCCCAAACGCAGGGGCTTTGCGACACCCATCGGGCAGCGCCGCTTTGACATCAGCCCGGTTTCCCAGCAGGTTGAAAAGGATGCAACATGACGAGGGAACCTGAAGGCGCGCCGCTGCTGCACGCCCCGCGCAAGTACAAGATGGCCACCGTCTCGCTGGCGGGCTGCTTTGGCTGCCACATGTCTTTTCTGGACATCGACGAGCGCTTGCTGCAGCTTCTGGAAGTCGTGGAGTTTGACCGCTCCCCGCTGACCGACATCAAGACCCTCGGCCGCTGCGATATCGGACTCATCGAAGGGGGGCTGTGCAATGCGGAGAACGTGCATGTGCTGCGCGAGTTCAGGGCCCAATGCAAGACCCTCGTGGCCGTGGGCGCCTGCGCCATCAACGGGGGCTTGCCGGCGCAGCGCAACCAGCTCGATGTCGGCAAGATTCTGCGGGATGTCTATTGCACCCAGACCGGCATCAGTGCCAACAGCCAGATTCCCAACGATCCGGAGCTGCCCCTGCCCCTGAACCAGGTGCATCCGATCCATGAGGTGGTGCACGTGGATTACTTCCTGCCCGGTTGCCCGCCCTCGGCGGACGCGATCTGGGCCTTCTTCAACGACCTGATCGCCGGCCGCACGCCCCATCTGGGACACGGACTGATGCACTATGACTAGCGAGGAGGATTGCTGATGAGTTTTGCACTTGAAACGGCACCCCATCCCGAGAACTTGCGGCGGGTCGCGATCGACCCGGTTTCCCGCGTGGAGGGCCATGGCAAGGTCACCCTGCTTCTGGATGAGCACAACCATGTGCAGCAGGCGCGCCTGCACATCGTCGAGTTCCGGGGGTTCGAGAAGTTCATTGAGGGGCGCCCCTACTGGGAGGTGCCGGTCATGGTGCAGCGGCTGTGCGGCATCTGCCCGGTTTCACACCACCTGGCGGCGTCCAAGGCTTTTGACCGCGTGATCGGCGCCATCCCGGTACCCGCCAGCGCGCTGGCCGTGCGCCGCTTGATGCACTACGGGCAAATGCTGCAATCGCATGCGCTGCACTTTTTCCACCTGTCCTCGCCGGACCTGCTGTTCGGCTTTGACTCGGAGGTGGCCAGACGCAACATCGTGGGGGTGGCGCAAGCCCACCCCGAGATTGCCAGGAAGGGTATCTTCCTGCGCAAGTTCGGCCAGGAAGTCATTCGCATCACTGCGGGCAAGCGGGTGCATGGCACGGGTGCGGTGCCCGGCGGCGTGAACAAGCTGGTGACGGCCGAGGAGCGGGACAGCCTGAAGCGCGAGTTGCCCCACATGCTGGCCTGGGCGCAGGATGCGGTCGACATGGCCAAACAGCTCCATGCGCAGAATCCAGCGCTGTACAACCGGTTCGGCAGCTTTCGCTCCAACCTGCTCTCCCTGGTGCGCCCCGATGGCGCCATGGATTTTTACGAGGGCGTGCTGCGCGCGCGCGATGCCGACGGAAAGATCCTGTTCGATGGGGTGAGCGACCAGCGCTATCTGGAGCGGATCGAGGAAGAAGTGCGCTCCTGGAGCTACATGAAGTTCCCCCACCTGCGCAGCCTGGGGCGCGAGCAGGGCTGGTACCGGGTGGGCCCCTTGGCGCGGGTGCAAAACTGCGACTTCATTCCCACACCGCGCGCCGAATCCGAGCGCCAGGCCTTTGTGGCCTGGGGCCGGGGCGAACTGGTGCATGCCTCGCTGGCCTACCACTGGGCGCGCATGATCGAGATGCTGCACGCGGTGGAGGTCATTGCCGAGTTGCTGGACGACCCCGTCCTGCTGTCGGGCGACCTCGTCAGCACCGGCGCGCGCCAGCGCAGCGGCGTGGGCGTCATCGAGGCGCCCCGCGGTACCCTCATCCACGACTACGATGTGGGCGACGACGATCTGGTCACCCGGTGCAACCTGATCGTCTCCACCACCCACAACAACCAGGCCATGAACGAAGCGGTGCGCGCCGTGGCGCGCGACTATCTGGATGGACACGAGTTGACCGAAGGCCTGCTCAACCACATCGAAGTGGCCATCCGTGCCTATGACCCCTGCCTTTCGTGTGCCACCCATGCGCTCGGGCAAATGCCGCTGGACATCGCTCTGGTGGGGCCCGATGGAACGCTGATCGACCGCGTGTTCAGGTCCCAGGGCGAATTCGTGCATGACGTCAGTGGCGCCGGCGGATCGGGGGCATGACCCCGGAGCCAGTGCTTCCTCTGCTGGTGTTCGGATGGGGCAATCTGAGCCGGGGGGACGATGCGCTGGGTCCGCTGTGTGTCGAACAGCTGCGAGCAGAATGGACGGCCAGTGCCGGTGTCGAGTTTCTGGATGACTACCAGTTGCAGGTCGAGCACGCGCTGGATCTGGTCGGCCGCACGCGGATTCTCTTCGTGGATGCCAGTCTGAGTTGCACCGGGCCATTTGAAGTGACGCCCTTGATGGCCGCGCAGGACGCCAGTTTCACCACGCACGCCCTGTCACCCCAGGCCTTGATGCAGGTCTTTGTCGATTTGCAGGGTGTGGCGCCCCCGCCTTGCACGCTGCTGGCCATCCGCGGTGAGCGCTTTGAGCTGGGTGAACCCCCCAGCGCTTCGGCTTTGGAGAACCTGGAGGCCGCGACGCAGTGGGCCCGGACCTGGTTGCAGCCATTCTGAGAGCGGGTGAGCCTGCCGCTGCGATGAACCTGATGAGCTGGCGGGCGTGGAGCTGCGCCCATTGATCCGTGACCGGAGGGTGCAGGTCATGGTTTCGGTATCCTGTGGGGATCATCCCTTGATCCTTAATCCCTGTTTTGCCCTCAAACCAAGCTTCCCTCGGCGCCCTGCCATTCCGTTTTCGCCGTGAGCGCGTGCTTATCGTGGGCTGCGGCGACGTCGGTACGCGTGTGGCGCGCGACCTCGGGCCGCGCGTGCGGCTGCTGGCGCTGACCTCGACCCCGGCGCGGTTGCCGGCATTGCGGGCGCAGGGCATCCTGCCACTGGCCGGCAACCTGGACGACCCCGCGAGCCTGCGCCGGCTGGCCGCGCTGGCCACCCGCGTCGTGCACCTCGCGCCCCCGCCGGGGGAGGGCCACACGCGGTGGTGGATCGATCCGCGCACACGCACCCTGCTGCGCGTCCTGCGCCAGCGCACACCGCCGCGCTCGCTTGTCTACGGCTCCACCAGTGGGGTGTATGGTGACTGTGGCGGGAACTGGGTGGTGGAAAGCCGGACGCTGGCGCCGCGCACCCCGCGCGCGCAGCGCCGCGTCGATGCCGAGCGGCTGGTGCGGCACCTGGGTCGCGCCGCCGGTGTTCGCGCCAGCATCCTGCGCATTCCCGGCATCTACGCGCCCGATCGCGACGGCGGCACGCCGCGCGGTCGTCTGCTCAAGGGCACGCCGGTGCTGGACGAAGCCGACGACGTCTATACCAACCACATTCACGCCGACGACCTGGCGCGGGCCTGCATCGCCGCCCTGTGGCGCGGCAAGCCGCAACGCGTGGTCAATGTCAACGACGACTCGGCACTCAAGATGGGCGACTACTTCGATCAGGCCGCCGACCTTTACGGCCTGCCGCGCCCGCCGCGCGTGCCCAGGTATACGGCACAGGCCACGCTGCCGCTGATGCTCCTGAGCTTCATGAGCGAGTCACGGCGGATGGACAACACCCGCCTGAAGCGGGAACTGCGGCTGCGCCTTCAATACCCGCAGGTGTTCGATGGATTGGTTCAAAAAGGATAGCTGATAAAGACCATACAGCGCTGGGAAAGTCGGGTTTTCTTCAATATTTTCCGGTGAAACGCTGTCGAAGCGCGTTGTGGGTCGTGCTGGCGCCTGTCGCGAGCGGGTCTGTCCTGCAGGTTACTGGCGCGGAAGCCGTTTCGGGTGAGGCGGGCTTACAGTCCAGCTCATGAACCCCGTGACGCGCCAGCAAGGGCCGGCGCGCCGTGAGGGCCCCACGGAGCCCGACCATGGACTTTGCCTTTTCTCCCCGCGTCCAGGACCTGCAGGCACAGGTGCAGCGCTTCATGGACGACCTGGTGCTGCCGTCCAACCGCGACTGGCAACGTTATGCCGACGCCGGTTACTACCCCAGCGACGTGGTCGAGCCGCTGAAGGCGCAGGCGCGCGCCGCCGGCCTGTGGAACCTGTTCCTACCCGACCTGCGCGACGACGAGCCCGGCATGCGCCTGAGCAACATGGAATACGCGCCGCTCGCAGAGATCATGGGCCGCGTGCCCTGGGCGTCCGAGGTGTTCAACTGCAGCGCGCCCGACACCGGCAACATTGAACTGCTGCACCTGGCCGCCACACCCGAGCAGGCGCGCCAGTGGATGGCGCCGCTGCTCGAAGGCGCGATCCGCTCGTGCTTTGCGATGTCGGAGCCCGACGTGGCCTCGTCCGACGCCACCAATATCTGCACCCGCATCCAGCGCGACGGCGATGACTATGTCATCAACGGTCGCAAGTGGTTCATCACCGGCGCGCTGCACCCGGCCTGCCGGCTGGCCATTGTGATGGGCGTGTCGAACGACGCCCCCGATGCGCCGGCGCACCAGCGCCACAGCATGATCCTGGTGCCCATGGATGCGCCGGGCGTCGAGATCGTGCGCAACATGCCGGTGATGGCGCACCTGGCCATCGACGGCCATTGCGAAATGGTGTTCAAAAACGTGCGTGTGCCGGCGGCCCACCTTCTGGGCACAGAGGGTGGCGGCTTTGCGCTGGCGCAGGCGCGCCTGGGGCCGGGTCGGGTGCACCACTGCATGCGTACCATCGGCCAGTGCGAGCTGGCGCTGGAACTCATGTGCGAACGCGCGCTGGAGCGCATGGCCTTCGGGCGGCACTTGTCGGACTTCGCCAACGTGCAGGACTGGATCGGCCACAGCCGGGTGGAGATCGACCAGGCGCGCCTGCTGGTGCTGCGTGCGGCCTGGCTGATGGACCAGCAGGGCAACGCCGCCGCGCGCGTGGATGTGTCGGCCATCAAGCTGGTGGCCGCGCAGCTGCAGACGCGCGTGCTGGACCGTGCCATGCAGATCTTCGGCGCCATCGGCCTGACGCCCGACACCCCGTTGGCTGCGCTGTGGAGTTGGGGTCGTGCGCTGCGTTTTCTCGACGGCCCCGACGAGGTTCACCTGCGCACCGTGGCGCGCCACGAGCTGGCGCGCACCAAGACGCATCTGGGCGCCAACGTGCTGCACCTGAACCGCTGGATGCCGCCAGACGCCGTCAGCGACCTGGGCTGAGCCCGCTCACAGCCGGCGGATCGGGCGCTTGCGCCAGACCAACCGGTAGTACGCCGTCTGCATGGCCAGCATGCACAGGAAGGCCACCGGGTAGGCGGCCCAGATGCCGTTCAGGCCGTAGATGCCGCTGAGCACCCAGGCCACCGGCACCTGGATGCCACCGATGGCCAGCATCGACAGGGCCGTGGGCACCAGCACCGTGCCGCTGGCGCGCATCAGGCCCGACAGCACCATGGACATGCCCATGATCACGCTGCTCCACAACATGATGTGGAGCAGCGTCTGGGCCAAGTCCACCACTGCTGGGTCGGTGATGAACAGACCGATCACGGATCGCGAGAACAGGTACCCGGCGATCACGAAGGAGCCGGTCAGCACCAGGTTCAGCAGCAGCCCGGTGCGGGCAATCGCGCCCAGGGTGTGGGTGCGGCCTGCGCCGATGGCATGCGCGCCCAGGATGGAGGCGGTGATGGCAATCGAGATCGCCGGAAATTGCACATAGGACACGATCTGGTTCACAGCGCCATAGGCGGCCGTGGCCTGGGAGCCAAAGCGGTTGACCAGGAACAGCACCGAGATCTCCGCGATCGCGATCGTCATCATCGACAGCCCGGTGGGCAGGCCGATGCGCAACACCTTGGCCAGTAGCGCCCGGTCGATGCGCAGGTGGCGGCGGAAGCCCGCGTCGGGGGCCAGCGCGTGACCCTGGCGCAGCAGTTGGCGTGCGGTCCAGGCCAGCGCGATCAGGTACGACGCCACGGCCGCCCAGGCACCGCTGGTCACGCCCATCATCGGCAGCCCGAGCCAGCCGCGGATCAGCGCCGGTGTGAGCAGGAGGCCGACGGCGGTGGAGATCAGCAAGGTCAGCAGGGGGGTGCGGGTGTCGCCCACGCCGCGCAACATGGAGGTCACGAGCAGAAAGGTGAACACGCCGGGTGCTGCGATCAGCATGATGCGGGCATAGGCGGTGGCGCCGGGCAGGATGTCGGCCGGCGTGCCCAGTGCCACCAGCATCATGTCGGCAAAGCTGCCGCCGAAAACGGCCACGACCAGACCGGCGATCAGGCCGGTCATGAGCGTCGTGCCGGCAATGGCCTTGACCCGATCCAGCTCTCGCGCTCCCCAAGCCTGCCCGATCAGGACCGACGCCCCGGAACCGAGACCGATCATGAAGGCGATCAGGAAAAACAGCACCGGGAAGAAGGCCGACACCGCTGCCATGGCCTTCACACCGAGCATCTGCCCCAGATAGATGTTGTTGACGGTGCCGGAGACGGATTGCAGGAAGTTGCTGAAAATCATCGGCCCGAGGAAGGCCAGGTAGCTCCTCCACAGGGGTTTGGGCGCCGCGGGCGGGTGGGCGCCGGTCGAGGTGGAGGCGGTCATGCGGGGTCTTTCATGCCCAGAAGGCGTCGGTGGCGAGCGCCTTCAGGTGGTTCTGCACATCCACGGGCCAGGCGGCAATGAGCGCCTCGAACCCGGCCTGGTCGCCGGCGAAGAGCGCGCGGCTGGCTTCCTCGAAACCCGGCTCGTGGCCGGCCATGGTCGACATGAACCGGTAGGCCACGGCACCGGCCTGGCGCACCCGGTCCTTGACCTCGGAGGAGCGCCGCGCCACCTCCACCAGCTTGCGCAGCGCCACCGAGGCGCCACCCGGTTGGCTGGCCAGCCATTCCCAGTGGCGCGGCAGCAGCGTGACCTCGCGCGCCACCACCCCGAGTTTGGGTCGGCCCGGGCCCCGCGCCGGCTCGGGCAGGGCTGAGGTGTCGGCTTCGCTCCGATCATCATGCACTGCAAGGTCAGGATTGGCTGTGGGCGTGCCTTGGGCCTGCGCCAGCAGACGCGCCAGTAATTCCTCGGGCGTGCCGCGCCAGTCCATTTCGATGACCTCGGCGGTGGCGTGGTCGAACACCAGCACCGACGGGGCGGACGGGTCGTGTGCCGAGGCGTCCAATGCGGCCTTGGCCGCCAGGGCTACCTCGGCCAAGGGCCCCTTCGCGAGGCAGCGGCCACCCTGGAAGGCGGCGCAGAGGGTGTCTGGTGTGCGCATAAAAAATACCCGGATAAAAATGAGTAGGGCGAATTATGCCCGGGTATTAATAACCCATCAATTTCATCCGGGTATTAAGGCTTCGAGCCTTGCCGAGCGGCGTACCTGGCCGGCAGAGGCGGTGCCTGAAAAGGCTCGCCTTGACCCCTGTTGACATCCTGTCACAGAAAATCAACCGGACCTTTGCACAATGGGATTAGGCTTCGCGTTCCCTGTCAGGCCGGACACCATCCGGTTGCCAGGGCCGCCGCGGCACTGCGGCGTGCAACCCCTCACCGAAGGCCTGCTGGGCACCCTGGCGGCCAGACCCCGTGGAAGGAGCGACATGACCCATCCGGACGATTTTTCAGCCGCATCCCCCGACACCGTTTTAGTCCAGCCCGGGCGGCCGGCCGGTCCCTTGGCGCAAAGAGTGCTCCAGGCCTTTGAAAGGGCTTCCCCGGTCGTACGCCAGCGCATGCTCTCGCAGCTGGTGGTGGTCGCCTTTCAATCGGCGTCGCCGGCGGGGCGCCGGCATCTGCTGGAGCGGCTGGTGCGTCCGCTCGGCCTGCTGTCACTGGCTGCGGTCGCCGGCGGGATATTTGCCAAGATCCGGCTGCGCAGCCATTGGCAGGATGTGCAGGTGCAGTTCGACGATGTGCAGAACGTGCGGGCCAGCGATCTGGGGGCTCTGGTCGATCACGTGCAACAGGTCAGTGTCGAGGCCGTGGCCGGCGTGGCCCAGGTGATTGCGGCTTCCCCCTGGATGACAGGCTCGGCAGTTGCGGCGGTGCTGGTCACGGTGTTGATGCGGCAGGCTTCCATGCTCCGGAGCGAGAGTCTCGACGACTGAGCCGATCGTGCGTGACGGTCCCTCGCACAACGTTGCCGCACGCACAACAAAAAACCCGCAGGGCCTGGGTGGCGTGCGGGTTCAGGTCGAGATGACCCCATCCGATGGTGCCCGGGGTCACACCCACACTCACCCTTGAAACCCGCATGAATCCTTGATGTTGTCGTGGGGAGGGCCGAAAATGCCCCCAAATGTGCCCCCAAAGGCCAAAGGATACCCCCATGAAACTGACCGATGCCACCCTGCGCAACCTGACCGAACCCGGCAAACACTTTGACGGCGGCGGGCTTTACCTGGAACTGACCCCGACCGGTGGCCGTTACTGGCGGATGAAATACCGCCACGGCGGCAAGGAAAAGCGCCTGGCCTTTGGCGTCTATCCGGCCGTGAGCCTAAAGACTGCCCGCGAACGGGCCGCCGACGCCCGCAAGGTGCTGGAGGCAGGCGACGATCCGGGCCTGTTGCGCAAAGCCGAAAAGGCCAAGGCCGCCCATGAAGCCGTCAACACCCTGGAGGCTGTCGCCCGCGATTGGCTGGCGCACCAGGCGGCCCGCTGGGAGCCTGTGACCCTTGAACGCATCCGGGCATCCCTTGAAGCGGACCTGTTCAAGACGCTGGGAGCCCGGCCCCTGGCCAGCATCAAGCCCGGCGAAATCATGGCGGCTGTGAAAAAGGTAGAGGCCCGGGGCGCAGCCGACCAGGCGGGCCGGGTGCTGCAACGGGTGAAGGCGGTTTACCGCTGGGCTGTCACCCATGAGCGGATCGAATCGAACCCCATGCTTGATCTGGTGCCGTCTGAAATCCTCAAGCCCCGCGAAGTGCAACACCGGGCCGCGCTGGCGGATCGTGACCTTCCCGAGTTCCTGGGCAAGCTGGCCGCCTACGAAGGCGACTTCACCACGGCGCAAGCCCTGCGGCTGCTGATCCTGAGCGCCACCAGGCCGGGCGAAACACGTGGCGCACGGTGGGCGGAATTCGACCTGGACGCGGCGCTGTGGAAGATCCCGCCCGAGCGCATGAAGATGCGGGTTGAACATCGGGTGCCCCTGTCCCGGCAAGCCGTGGAAGTGCTGCGCACCATGCAGACCCTGAGCGGCGGCCGTGAGCTGGTTTTCCCCAGTCCTGTCTATCCCAGCAAGCCCCTGAGCGAAAACACCTTCAATTCAGCCCTTGCACGCATGGGCTACAAAAACGAGGCGACCGCCCACGGCTTCCGTGCGCTGTTTTCCACGGTGGCCAATGAATGCGGCTGGAATCCTGACGTGATCGAGCGCCAGCTCGCCCACAAGGAACAAAACGAAATCCGGGCCGCCTATCACCGATCAACCTACATGCAGGACCGCGAAAAGCTGATGCAGTGGTGGGCGGACTACCTGGACGGCCGCAAGGCGGGCAACGTGGTGAAGATGCCCCAGCGGGCCGCGTGAAATGGCAAGTCAACGCTTCCCCCGCCTGCTATCGCTGGAAAACACCGGTAACACCGGGAACAAACTGGCGAAACCCAGCAACCATGCGGGTTTGCGGACGATAGGGCACAGGGAACAAACAGGGAACAGACCGGGAACAAATAGGGAACACTTTTATATGATGAAAATTCATTCAGTCATTCAATCCCCGACTATTCCCGCCCCGACCGCCCCGCACTGGCCCGCCGTGGACTGTGCCGGCCAGCTTTGCACGATTGTGGAAACGAGCGCAAAGAGGGCTTCCCTTGGAGCCCTTCACCGGGCCGCGAAATTGGCCGGATGCCCGCAATTTGAGTGAAACCGCCACGCCCGGCGGCGGACTGAGCCGGGCACAAAGGCGGCGGGGCCGATGCTGAGAACACCGGCCCCGCCTGACCACAATCACGGCCACAGGAGGGCCGAAATCATGGCTACCTTGAAATCTACAACAAAGGCAAGGCGACCGGCAGCCGGGCGCGGCGTCAAGGCGCGTGAACCGGCGCCAGCCTACGGTACGCCCAACGGCGCACTGTCGTTTTACAGTGGGCTGAAAGCCAAAGAGCGGGCGACCATTGAACGTGCCCTGGCCATCCTTTGGCGGGAGTTGCGAGAGCGCGAGGTTTTTGGTTCACCCGACTTGGTGAAAGGCTACCTGCAATTGCGCATGGCCGGGGAGCGGTTCGAGACTTTCGGCGCCCTGTATCTCGACTCCCAAAACCGGGCAATCGCCTACGAAACCCACTTCACCGGCAGTGTGAAAAGTGTCACTGTGCATCCGCGTGAAATCGTGATGGCTGCGCTGGCGCATCGTGCGTCCGGTGTTGTGCTTGCCCACAACCACCCGAGCGGCAACGTGCAACCAAGCCGGAACGACGAGGCACTGACGCAAACCATGAAGGCCGCGCTTGAATTGGTGGAAGTGCGGATGCTGGATCACGTGATCGTGGCACGCGGCGCGGCGTTGAGCATGGCAGAGCGGGGCCTGATCTGAATGACGAGGGTGGCGGTGATTGAACCAGAAAGCCCCGAAATGGTTGCGTGGTTCAGGCGGCGCCTTGACAAGATCGGGCGGATTGCGGACGAGTGCCATGTCCCTCGATTTTCGAATGGCTTACGCAGCGAACTATTTGAGTTGCTGAAAAGCAGGGAGGCTGTTCAAGTAATTGAAGTTGCGACGCGCCTTGGAGATTTCGGCAATTTTCCCGAGCAGGCTGCAATGCGCAAGGCGCTTTCGCGGGAGCTGAAAAGGAGCGGCGTTAAGGCGCAGCGTGGAAAGCGAACGGCCTGCGGCCTTCTGGAGCTGGTTGAAATGCTTTCGCCCTTGTTCCTGCATTTTGGTTTGCCTCTAAGAACAAGCGAGCGATCCCGCCTTGTAGAAGGCTTGCGAATGATCGCGGCAGAGATAGGTGTGAAGGGCGACCCCCGCGACGAGCTGCGCAGGTTGTCCCGCAAAGTTCAAAAGGCAACGATACCGAGATCGACGCGCCAAGCCATCCCCGGCTTCGATTCACGGGAGCGTTTGCAAAGTGTTTGGGCGCAGATTCCAGAGGCGCAGCGAAGGGCCGTTCGTGACGCTGTTGCAAAAGGGCTTCAGTCCCTGAAAGTGCATAACCCCCCCTGAATATCTCCCTCCCAGCGTAGGACGGAAGCCGGAAATCATCGGCACCTTAGTAACTTTATGAGGTGCCAAATGAGTCTTAACGAACGTCCCGAAACTGCGCACGGCGCAGCCGCGCAGGGCAATGACGGCCAACCGACCGTCACCCCCGCCCGCCCCGGAAAACTGATCCGCTTGCCGCTGGTGGAGGATCGAACCGGCCTTGGCAAATCGAGCATTTACGCTGGCGTCAAGAACCGGACTTTTCCAGCCCCGGTGCGTTTGAGCGCCCGCGCTGTCGCCTGGAAAGAGCAGGACGTCGATGAATGGATTGCCTCACGTACCACGGCGAGGGGGCATGAATGATCGACGTCCTGACGGCCGGCCGGCTTCGCGGTGCCCCAACCATGCGGGAGTCGGTCAACGGCAAGCCCTACGCCACTTTCAAAATCCTGGCAGCCGACAAAGATGGTGAAAGCCGCGTGCTGTCCTGCATTGCTTTCAACCGTGGGGCGATTGAGGCCTTGAAGCGGCTTGAGGATGGCGACGCCCTGTCGCTGGCCGGCGAAGCCAAGATGACCGCCTGGGTTGCCGCTGATGGTTCGCCACGTTGCGGACTCGATATCACGGCGCATGTCGTCATGAGTGCATACGCGGTGAGCCGCAAACGCAAGACCGCCGACGTGCCACATGCCGACGCGGCCGGGGCGGCGCAGTGAATCAGCACGACATCCTGTTGGCCTACCTGCGACAGCACGGCCGCACGAGCTGCGCCGACCTGGAGCGGCATTGCGATGTTCGCAGCGTCACGACACGGATGAGCGAACTGATTCGCAAGGGCGAACCCATTGAAAAGTCCAAGGTACTTGAACCTGATTCACGGGGCAAGTTTCGGCACGTCACCTATTACGCGCTGGCGGCTGTGTCTTCGCAGCGCGATCTATTCCAAGTCCCATGAAAACAAACATCACGCCCGAGCTGATCCGCGCAGCCCTGGCGCACATATCGGCGACCTGTGGCCGCGAAACCTGGGCACGGGTGGCAATGGCGATCAAGTCCGAATATCCCGACAGCACGGGGCGCGACCTGTTCACAGACTGGAGCGCCACGGCGGACACTTTCGACCCCAAAGCCACGGCGGCAACCTGGCGCAGCGTGAAGGGCACCGGCGCCGTGAGCATTGGCACGCTGTTGCACCTGGCCAAAGAACACGGCTTCACCCTGCCCAAACCCGACCAGGAGCCGGCCGCACCCAGCCCCGAAGCCCTGGCGCAACGCGAACGCGACCGAGCCGAAAGCCAACGGCGTGAACAAGCCCGCACCGAAGCCGCCCACGCCCGCGCAGCGGCTGAAGCGGCGGCCCTGTGGGAGCAGTGCAGCGACCCCGATCCAGAGAGCCCGCCTGTCGGGTATCCAGCCCGCAAGGGCGTTGGAGCCCACGGGGTGCGCTTTACCCCTGACGCCTGGACGCTGGTTCCCATGCGCGACGCATCGGAAAAGCTGTGGAATGTGCAGCGCATCGCACCCGAAAAGCCAGCCACGGGAACAGACAAGTTCTATGGCCCGCCCGGCGTCAGTGGCGGACGCAAAACCGGGCTTTGGCATTGGATCGGCAAACCCAAGGACGCGCCCGCGCTGGCCGTGTGCGAGGGATTCGGCACGGGCGCCAGCGTGTTTCAAGGCGCTGGCCTGCCGGTGGCGGTGGCCTTTGACGCAGGAAACTTGCCGCACGTGGCGAGAGCCTTGCGCAAGAAATACCCGGGCGTCCTGATCGTGATTGCTGGCGATGATGACCGCGCCACCGAAGCCCGCACCGGATCGAACCCCGGCCGCCTGAAGGCCGAAGCGGCGGCGCGTGCGGTGCATGGCCTGGCCGTGTTCCCCGAGCCCCTTCCTGAAAATGGATCTGATTTCAACGATCTGCACCAGGCCGCAGGGCTTGACGCGGTGCGGGCCTGTATCGAGGGCGCAATCGAGGCGCACCAGGCCAGCGCATCGGCCGCCCACGCGGCGCAAGCCGACCGGCAGGGCAACCATAGCCACGGCCCGCGCCATGCGCCCCAAGGCGGCGACGATGGGCACGACACCGGTCGGGCCTTTGACCGTTTCCACGTTGACGATGAAGGCGTATGGTTCACCCCGCCCGGCGATGATGGCGGGATGCCGCGCAAGGTGTGCGGGCCGCTGCGCGTCACGGGCCTGGCCCGCGATGGCAGCGATAACCAGGCGGCGTTGCTGTTGGAGTTTGATACACCTTACCGGGCCGGGCGGCGCTGGTTGATGCCGCTTTCCATGCTGGCGGGCGATGGGGCCGCGTTTCGATCCGCGCTGCTGAGTCAAGGATTCATGACCCCGACCGATGCGAAGCGGCGGGGATGGTTGACCGAATACCTGCAAAGCCGCGCCCCTGCCGAGCTGGTGCGGCATGTGCCCCGTGTCGGCTGGCATGGCCGCTGCTACGTGTTGCCCGAGGAAACGCTAGGCACGAACCCGAGCGGCGAGCGTGTGATTTTTCACAGCGAGGCAGGCATTGAAGCCCGCTTCAGTCAACGCGGCACGCTGGAAAGGTGGCGGCAAGACCTGGCCCGTCTGTGCATCGGAAATAGCCGGTTTTGCTTTGCCACGGCGACCGCCTTTGCCGGGCCGTTGCTGGCCTGGGCAGCGGGCACCACGGGCGGCGGATTTCAGTTGACCGGCCCGACCAGCATCGGCAAGACCACCAGCTTTTTGATTGCCGCGTCCGTGTGGGGCAAGGGCACAGAAAACGACCCCGAGAGCTACATTCAAAAATGGCGCGGCACGTCAAACGGATTTGAGTTCTTGGGAGAGCAACACAATGACGCGACGCTGATCCTTGATGAAATGGGACAGATTGACGCGGTAGAGGCGGGGCTTGTTAGTTACATGCTGGCCGATGGTGCGGGCAAATCCCGAGCAAAGGCAGGCGGCGGACTGCGGCAGAAACCGACCTGGCGAACGCTGTTTCTCAGTAGCGGCGAGGTTTCGCTAGAGCAACACATGCGCACGGCGGGCAAGGTCATGAAGGGCGGGCAGGAAGTCCGGCTGATCCCGATCCCGGCCGAAGTGTTGCCGGGCTCTGCGGCCGAAACCAATCATGAGTTTGAGGGCGGGCATGAGCTGTCCGGCTGGGTGAAGCAACACGCGGCGCGGTGCTACGGCACAGCGGGCAGGGGCTGGCTTGAATATCTGGTGAGCCACACCGAAGGACTGGCGGCGACGCTGCGCGAGCGCATGAACACGGTAGAGGCGCAAATCGTGCCCGAGAGTGCGGCCGGGCAAGTCCAACGCGGCGGGCGGCGCTTCGCATTGGCGGCGGTGGCGGGCGAGCTGGCCACCGAAGCGGGCTTGACCGGATGGCCAGCGGGTGAAGCCACGCGGGCCGCCCGTGCTTGTTTCGAGGCGTGGATTCAATCGCGGGGCGGGTCCGGCAGTAGCGAGGTGACAGCCATGCTGCGACAGGTGCGGCGCTTCCTTGAAACCCACGGCGACGGCCGCTTCAGCATGTGGCACCGATCCGCAGATGACCACGCCCCGAAAACCCTGATGCGGGCCGGGGTGCGGCGCATGCTGAATGCAGACGGCGATCCGATCAAGACGAACAGCCAACACGGCACAGAGTACGGCGACCGCATGCCCGCTGCGCTGGGTGAAGGCGTGAGCTTTGAATACTTCATCCTGGCCGAGACATTCAAGGCCGAAGTCTGTCAGGGCTTCGACCCGGCCGCCGTGTGCCGCGTGCTTCTGGAGCATAAGTGTCTGGTCACGAAAGAGCCCGGCCGATTCAACGTCACGGAACGCCTGCCGGGCTTGGGGCTGGTGCGTTGCTACCGCATCCCGCCCGCCATCTTTGGGCTTGACGTATGACCAGCGGCATTGAGCTGCTATTGCGCCTGGCGTGCGGCGAGCCGGTGACGCAAGCGGACGCCTTGAGCGTCCTTTACCAGGCCATTGACCGGGCCGACGTGCAACGCCTCGACCGGGTGGCAAGGCGCAAGGCCCGTGACGCGGCGCTCCTGGAATGCGCCCGTGTGTTGGCCGCTGACGATCCCGGACCGTGGACCGTGGCCGAACGCCTGGAGTCCGCGATCAAGCGATTCGACGGTCGCGTGTGGCCGCGCCTGCGGGCCGGTATGCCGTGCGATCTTGGGCCGTGTGACATGGCCCTTCACCGCGCCTTTTTGAGCGGCGAGCGCATCCCGAGAACGCAACGAAGGTTGTACGACCTGCTGACGTTTTGAACGCGAAATTTCAGTGGCAAAGGCCGACCATTTAACCCCTCTTCTTGAAAGGCATTCACCATGAACTACACCGAATTCAATTCCCGCGAAGTCATGAGCGCGGCCCCCGATGCGATTGCAATGGGCACCGGCGCCAGCGTCAACCGGCCGCACCCGCTGGCCAGTGAATTGACACTGCGAAAAATCGCCTACGCCTGCGGCCGAAGCCTGCGCAAGCCGCAACCGTATGACACTGAAATGTCGATAGCCGCATCGGGCATGGGCTCCCCTGAGTTCGCCCGCCTGTTTGCTGATGGCGTGTCGTCGGTCACGATCCAGTCCTATCGAGGGCAGTCCGAACACCTTGCCATCGCATCGCTTTTTGATGCGCCGAACTTCTACCCAAGTCAGATTCCCGCGCTGGATTCTGCGCCTGCACTTGAGCCGCTGGCTGAGAATGCCGAAATCAAACAAGGCTTGGTAATGATGGCGGCTGGCGCTCAGGATGTGACGCTGACCACCTTCGCCCGTGCGATCACGATTGCCCGCGAGGACATCATCAACGACAACCAGGGGGCAATTGGCCGCGTCTTTGCCGAGCTGGGAGCCAGTGCCGGGCGCATCGAAGCCCGCTTGATGGCCGATGCACTCGAAGCGAATCCGGTGCTTGATGATGGGGCTGTCACCTTTGACGCAGCCTACTCGAACGTGGTGGCTGAAGCCTTCGGCTGGGCGGCGCTTATTTCGGCGACAACCTTGCTTCGCACCCAGTTGACGCAGGCCGGGCAGCGTGCCGACCTGAAGGCGAAATTCCTTGTCGTCGCGCCTGAACTGGAGCTGCCTGCGCAGAACGAAGTGACCAATGCGGGCCTTGACATCAAGGTTTTGTCGCTGGCGAATCTGCCGACCGGCCGATGGTATGTGCTGGCCGATCCGATGGTTTGCCCTGTGGTGGGCGTGTTGCGCCTGGCAGGCGCCAAGAACCCGGTTCGCGTTGAGCAGGCCAAACGCCCCTTGCACGTCGACGGCGCATGCGTCAAGGTGACGGCCGATCTTGGCGCGTGCCTGCTGCGGCGCAGCGGCATCGTTCGCGGCGGCGCTTGAACATGGATTTCAAAGCCCAAGCGGGCACCGCGTCTGACGGGCGGCTGACCGAACAGACACGACCGATGGCGGACGCGACCCACTCCAGTCGCTGTGAATCGGTCAACCCTTTTGACTACCCGCGCCCCGCCGTGCTGAAACGCGCCTGGGGCTGGCAGGGGCACCACCTGGCGCACGGCCCTGACCTGGGCCGTGTGGCGCACCACGAGGCGGGGCATGTTTGCCTGTTGCAGTGGCTGGGCATCGGGGCGGCGTCAGCGACGGCGACACCTTCCGGGGGGTTTACCCACTTGCCCGCCATGCCGACCGAAGCGCCTGCGGTGCCTGACCCAACGGGCGAACTGACGGCCGCAGGCGCAGCGGTGTTTCACGCTGGCGTCATGGCAGAGCTGCTACATGCTGGCGTTGAGTGGGTGGGGCCAATCTTTCGACCCTCAACCGATGACCACCAAAGGGCGGAAGCATTTTTGTCGCCTGTGTTCGGCTGCCATTCGAGCGGAGCCCACGCCTACGCGCAATTGGTTGCGCTGCACGTCCTGGCCGGGCATTGGCAGCGGGTGACGCAGATCGCACATTGCCTGATCGAGCGCGGCGAGTGGCGGCCCGCGTGAGGAAAGAATCATGACGAACCCAACCATAGCGACAGCACGACCACGGCACGGGCAACCCGGCACAGTCACATTGCGTGCGACCTCGACGTTTGAGGCGAACGGCGTCACCGTAGAAGCGGGCTTGGTGTTTCAGGCCAGCGCATTCGAGGCGCTGCGCCTGTGGCATGCGGGGGTTGCACGCCCGGTCAACCTGGGGTGGCGGGCGCCCGTCATTCGGTAGGCGGATTCCTTCAGCTAGACCCGATGGGTTACGACCGGCCGCAAGGCCGCGACCTGCCTGGCCACGGGGCAGCCATTAAACCGGGGAAGCCCTTGCTGTATTTGGGCGTGGTGAAGCAAAGGCGGAACGGCCCGGCAGTGTCCGGGCTTTGTTCTTTGCGGCCGTGCCCCGCCCCGACTGTGGCCTGAGCAGGCACCAGCCGTGCCCGACCTTGACCGTGGTGTGACCAGGCACCAGCCGTGCCCGCCCCGACTGTGGCCTGAGCAGGCACCAGCCGTGCCCGACCTTGACCGTGGCCTGAGCAGGCACCAGCCGTGCCCGACCTTGACCGTGGTGTGACCAGGCACCAGCCGTGCCCCGCCCCGACTGCGCCATGACTTGGCGCCGTAATGCCGCAGGGGCGTGATTCGGTGTCCCCGGAGTTGTCCACCAACGACCGCCCGACCATCAAGCCGCCGTAGGGCCAACGGGCCGCCTGTAGGCGGCTGGCGGCGAGTTCCTTCCGCGCCGTGGATATCAACACCCGGCGCACCAAGCAAGGGGATTCGGGTGCTGTGCGTCCTAGTGTCGGGCGCCTTGTTCCTCGGTGGACTGCGGCGGACTATTTTGTTCCCGGTGTTCCCGTCCGATCCGCGTTTGTTCCCGGTCCTGTAGGGAACAACTTTCCTCAATGGTGACAAGGGGTTACGTCGCTTTTTCGATTTGTTCCCGGTGTTCCCTACAAATTGAAGCGGGAGCCGGAAGCCGACCCGCTGGCGCCCGGCGCCTGGCGATCTACTGCCCGTCGCCCGAACCGTTGACCAATGGCCCGCCGGGTTGCCGAAGGTACTCCCTGGGGTCAAGCCGCGAGGGTGAATTGGCCGACGCTTTCGGGCTAGTTTCTGGCACTACCTAGGGGGGTTGTAATGGGTAGGTGTTGCTGAATCGCAACTTTGGAAAGGGCGGTTTCGCTGCAAGTCGCAAGGGGGTTAAGAGAGGGGCGGGCCTGCTCGGGGTGGAAAAGGCTAGACGCCAATCGCGGAAACCGACCGGTTCAACATTTTTCATGTGCCCGGGTTTCGGAGGGGGTGTACGGGGCCGAACGCCCGCTGCCTGGGGTGAAAGGCCATGCCCCAAAAGATGCCCCGCCTGGCGGGGGCAGAAAACAGCGGATGCCCCCAATTTTCAAAATCCTGCCCCCAAAGATGCCCCCGAGTGCCCCCGGAATGTGTCACACTCTGCCGGACGCTCTCGCACGACAGGAATCATGTTTTCATAGGGGAAAAGAAAAAAGCCGGACGTTTATGGAACGTGTCGGCTTTATAGATGGTGCCCGGGGTCGGAATCGAACCGACACTCCTTTCGGAACCGGATTTTGAGTCCGGCGCGTCTACCAATTTCACCACCCGGGCCTCGGGAAGGTCGAGCGAAATTATGGCACAGTGCGAAGGATGAACTATCCGACGATCGAGGATGCGATTGGCAGGACGCCCCTGGTGGCGCTGCAACGTATTGGCGCGGCGACGAACCTGGCGCGTGGCAACGTGGTCCTGGGCAAACTGGAAGGCAACAACCCTGCGGGCTCGGTTAAAGATCGGCCGGCGCTGTCGATGATCCGGCGCGCCGAGGAGCGCGGCGAAATCCAGCCGGGCGACACCCTGATTGAAGCGACCTCCGGCAACACCGGCATTGCGCTGGCGATGGCGGCCGCCATCAAGGGCTACCGCATGGTGCTGATCATGCCGGAGGATTTGTCGATCGAACGGGCGCAGACGATGAAGGCCTTTGGTGCCGAATTGATCCTGACTCCCAAAAGCGGGGGCATGGAGCTCGCGCGTGATCTGGCCGAGACCATGCAGAAGACGGGCAAGGGCCGGGTACTGGACCAGTTCGCCAACGCCGACAACCCGCGCATCCACTACGAGACCACCGGCCCTGAATTGTGGGAGCAGACCGGCGGGCGCATCACGCACTTCGTCTCTGCCATGGGCACCACGGGCACCATCACGGGAGTTTCGCGATTCCTGAAGGAGAAGAACCCGGCGATCCGCGTCATTGGCGCGCAGCCCAGCGAGGGCTCGCGCATCCCCGGCATCCGCAAGTGGCCGCAGGAATACCTGCCCAAGATCTACGACCCGAGCGCCGTGGACGAACTGGTGCTTGTGAGCCAGGAGGATGCCGAGGACATGTGCCGGCGCCTGGCGCGCGAGGAAGGCATCTTTGCCGGCATTTCGGCCGCAGGGGCCTGCTGGGTCGCGCAGTCCATCGCTGCGCAGGTCGAGAACGCCACCATTGCGTTTGTCGTCTGCGACCGGGGCGACCGCTACCTGTCCACCGGCGTGTTTCCGGCCTGAAAGCCGGAAAACATGATAAAAAACCATGCCTTCCCAGCGCCAATGGGTCACTGGCTGCTATCACATCAGTAGTATCTGGCTGCTTTCATGACGCACGAGTACCGCTTCTGCCCGCGCTGCGCCACGCCCTTGTCGGTGGTGGCGCAGATGGAGGACGGCGGCGAGAAAGCCCGGCTGCGTTGCCCGGCCTGCGATTTCACGCACTGGAACAATCCGACGCCCGTGCTGGCGGCGGTGATCGAATACGACGGACAGATCCTGCTGGCACGCAATGCCGCCTGGCCGGGACGCATGTTTGCGCTGATCACGGGCTTCATGGAGGCGGGCGAGACGCCACAAGAGGGCATCACGCGGGAGATTCATGAGGAAACCCATCTCACGACGAACGCGCTCAACCTGATCGGCGTCTACGACTTCCAGCGCATGAACCAGGTCATCATCGCCTACCACGCGGTCGCCACCGGTGAAGTGCGGCTGTCGCCGGAATTGGCGGAGTACCGGCTCTACGCGCCGGACGCGGTGCGGTGCTGGCCCGCCGGCACCGGCTATGCGCTGGCCGACTGGCTTCGTGCGCGCGGCCATGAGCCGCGATTCATCGATCCGTTCAAGGCCTGAATGTCTAGAATGCGCGCCACACAGGAGACCCCATGCACATCGACAAGGAAATCGACACCCGAGGCCTGAACTGCCCGCTGCCCATTCTGAAGGCCAAGAAGGCATTGTCCGAAATGGAAAGCGGCCAGCTGCTGAAAATCGTAGCGACCGATGGCGGTTCGATGCGCGATTTCAAGGCCTTTGCGCGGCAGACCGGCAACGAACTGGTCGAGCAGCAGGAGGTCGGCAGCGAGTTCATCCACGTGCTGCGCCGGCGCTGAGGCGCAAGGCAGGCCGGCGCGCGTCCGGGCGGAGCACGGCCTGACTCGTTGATTCAGAGCGTCAGCGAGCGCAGGTAGTCGCGGAAATGGGCGCCCACTTGCGGGTGTTGCAAGGCCAGCTCCACGGTCGCTTCAAGAAATCCTTCCTTGCTGCCGCAATCGTAGCGCTTGCCTTCGTACTGGAACGCATAGACGGCCTCATGGGCCAGCAGGCGGCTGATGGCGTCGGTCAACTGGATCTCGCCACCCACACCGGTCGGCTGGTTGCGGATTTCCTGGAAGATGCGAGGCGTCAGGATGTAGCGGCCGGCGACGCCCATGCGGGAGGGGGCCTCCTCCGGCGCCGGCTTCTCGACGATCTTTTCCAGCCGGATCAGGTTGCGCCCGGCCGGCTCGCCCGCCACGATGCCGTAGCGGCGCACCTGGTCGGCGGGGACTTCCTGGACGGCCAGCATGGAACGCCCCATCTTTTCGAACGCCGCCACCATCTGGCTCAGGACGCCGCTGCCGCCCGGCGGGCCGGTCATCAGGTCGTCGGCCAGCAGCACGGCAAAGGGCTCGTTGCCCACCAGGCGCTCGGCGCACAGCACCGCGTGGCCCAGGCCCAGCGATCGGGCCTGGCGCACGTAGCTGCAGACCATGTCGGCCGGCTGCACCGAGCGCACCAGCGCCAGCAGTTCGTCCTTGTGCGCGGTGGACAGCTCATTTTCCAGTTCGTAGGCGGTGTCGAAGTGGTCTTCGATCGCGCGTTTGCTGCGCCCGGTGACAAAGACCATGTGGCGCACGCCAGCGGCGTAGGCTTCCTCGACCGCGTACTGGATCAGCGGCTTGTCCACCACCGGCAGCATCTCCTTGGGAGCGGCCTTGGTGGCAGGCAGAAACCGGGTGCCGAGGCCGGCAACAGGGAAAACGGCGGTATGGATTTTCTGAACGGTGCTCATGGGTGCCGAGCATACCGCGCGGCGCGACCCCTCAGCCTGTGTTGCGCAAGCCGGCGGCGATGCCGTTGATGGAAATGTGGATGCCGCGACGCACGCGCTCGTCGGCCTTGCCTTCCCGGTAGCGCCGCACCAGCTCCACCTGCAGATGGTGCAGCGGGTCGATGTAGGGGAAGCGGTGGCGCATGGAGCGCGCCAGCGCCGCGTTGCTGGCCAGGCGGTGCTTTTCACCGGTGATCTGGCCCAGGGCCTCTGCGGTGCGGTGCCACTCGGCCTCGATAGCGGCAAATACCCGCTTGCGCAGGCGCGTATCGGTGACCAGTTCGCTGTAGCGCGAAGCCAGCGCCAGGTCGCTCTTGGCCAGCACCATGTCCATGTTGGACAGCAGGGCACGGAAAAACGGCCACTGTCGGTACATCTTCTGCAGCAGGGCCAGCGCTTCCTTTCGCGCTGCCGGTGTGGGCTGCTTCAGAAAGGCTTCCACCGCCGAGCCGAAGCCATACCAGCCCGGCAGCGTCAGCCGACACTGGCCCCAGCTGAAGCCCCAGGGGATCGCGCGCAGGTCCTCGATGCGCTGCGATGCTTTGCGCGATGCCGGGCGCGAGCCGATGTTCAGCTCGGCGATCTCGCGGATCGGCGTGGCGCCGAAGAAATAGTCGGTGAAGCCCGGCGTTTCGTAGACGAGCGCCCGGTAGGCCGCCATGCTGGCCGCAGACAGCGTCATGGCCGCGTCCAGGAAGGCAGGCGGCGCGGGCTTGGTGGGTTGCAGCAGGGTGGCTTCCAGTGTGGCGGCGACGAGGGTCTCCAGGTTGCGCCGGCCGATTTCCGGATTGGCGTACTTGGAGCCGATCACCTCGCCCTGCTCGGTGAGGCGGATCTGCCCGCGCACCGTGCCCGGCGGTTGGGCCAGAATGGCCTGGTAGCTGGGGCCCCCGCCACGCCCGACGGTGCCGCCCCGGCCGTGGAACATGCGCAGCTGGATGCGGTGGCGCGCGGCCAGTTCGTCGAACAGTTCCACGAGTGCGATCTCGGCGCGGTACAACTCCCAGTTGCTGGTGAAGATGCCGCCGTCCTTGTTGCTGTCCGAGTAGCCCAGCATGATGTCCTGCTCGGCACCCGAACGCTGCACCAGCCGCGCGACGCCGGGCAGTGCGTAAAAGGCGCGCATGATGTGCGCCGCGTTGCGCAGGTCTTCGATGGTTTCAAACAGCGGCACGACGATGAGGTCGCAGATGGCACCCTGGTCGGCGCCGCGTTCTTCGCCCAGCGTGCCCTTCATCAGGCCCACTTCCTTCTGCAGCAGCAGCACCTCGAGCAGGTCGCTCACCGACTCGGTGTGGCTGATGATGTAGTGGCGGATGGCCTGTCGGCCGTAGCGCTCCAGCATGACCTTGGCCGTCTCGAAGATCGCGAGTTCGTCGCGGGTCAGGTCGCCGTAGGTCGCGCCCATCACACGTAACGGTCGCGCATCGTCAAGCAGACGCATCAGCACATTGCGCTTGGCGTCTTCGTCCAGACGGGCATAGGCGGGCTCGATGCGGGCCGTGGCGAGCAGTTCAGCCACGACCGCTTCGTGCTTGTCGGAACTCTGGCGCAGATCGACTGTCGCCAGGTGAAAACCGAACACTTCCACCGCGCGGATCAGCGGGTGCAGGCGCTGGGTGGCCAGGGCTGCGCCGTGGTGGGTCTGCAGCGAGGCTTCAATCACCTGCAGATCGGCCAGGAAGGCTTCCGGGCTGGGGTAGGGATTCTGGGGTGCGACGGCGTGGCGCGCCGCGTCCCCGCCGGTCAGTGCCTTCAATGTGGCGGCTAGGCGCGCGTAGATGCCGGTCAGCGCGCGCCGGTAGGGCTCGTCCTGGCGGTGGGCATTGGTGTCGGGTGACCGCTCGGCCAGCGCCTGCATGTCGGCCGAGACGTCGATCAGCATCACCGACAGCGACAACTCGCCGCCCAGGTAATGCACCTCGGTCAGGTAATGCCGCAGCGCCACATCGGCCTGGCGGCGCAGCGCATAGGCCAGCGTGTCGGCGGTGACGTTGGGGTTGCCGTCGCGGTCGCCACCGATCCACTGACCCATGCGCAGGAAACTGGCCACCCGGTGGCCCGACAGTTCGTGTTCCAGTTCGGCGTAAAGCTTGGGAATTTCGCGCAGGAAGGTGGATTCGTAGTAGCTCAGGGCGTTCTCGATCTCGTCGGCGACGGTGAGCTTGGTGAAGCGCAGCAGGCGCGTCTGCCACAGCTGCATGACGCGGGCACGCAGCTGCGCCTCGTTGGCGGCGAGCTCGCGCGGGGTGAGTGCGTCCTTGGCCGCGCTGATGGCCGCCGCGGCGGCGCGGGCGCGGATTTCGTCGCGCTCGGTCAGCAGGTTGGCGATGTTGCGTTCGGCGTCCAGGATGCTCTTGCGCTGCACCTCTGTGGGGTGCGCTGTGAGCACGGGCGAGACAAAGCTGTGCGCCAGCGTGGCGGCCACGGTCCGCGGCGTGATGCCGGCCCAGCGCAGGCGCTGCAGCGCAACTTCGATGCTGCCTTCTTGCGTGTTGCCGGCACGCTCGTGGATGGCCCGGCGTCGGATGTGATGCCGGTCCTCGGCCAGGTTGGCCAGGTGGCTGAAGTAGGTGAAGGCGCGGATCACGCTCACCGCCTGATCGCCTGACAAGCCCTTGAGCAGCTTCTTGAGGGCGCGGTCAGCCTCATGGTCGGCGTCGCGGCGAAAGGCCACTGACAGCTTGCGGATCTGCTCGATCAATTCAAAGGCGGCGGCGCCCTCCTGTTCCCGGATCACGTCCCCCAGGATGCGCCCGAGCAGGCGGATGTCGTCCACCAGCGGGCGCTCGTTCTCGCGGGGACGGGCGCCGGGCCGGCGCGGGGGCGTGCCAGCGGAATCCGGGTGCACGGGGCTGCTGGCGGTGGCGGCTGGTTTCATGGGTGGATACCTTCGGTGGAACGGGGCGGTCGCGGCTGGATGCAAGCAAGAGCCATGCTAGCATCGCCGTTCACCCGCGACCACCACTGGGCCACGACCTTGAGTACCTCTCCCATTCCCATCACCATCGCCACTCGGGAAAGCCGCCTGGCCTTGTGGCAGGCCGAACACGTGAAGGCGCTGCTGCAGGCGCGTGGCCACCGCGTCACCCTGCTGGGCATGACCACGCTGGGCGACCAGATCCTGGACCGCTCGCTCAGCAAGGTCGGTGGCAAGGGTCTTTTTGTCAAGGAGCTTGAGGTGGCGCTGGAAGAGGGGCGCGCCGACATCGCCGTGCACTCGCTCAAGGATGTGCCGATGGAACTGCCGGACGGCTTTGCGCTGGGTTGCGTGATGCAGCGCGAGGACCCGCGCGACGCCTGGGTCTCGCCGCACCATGCCACGCTGGGCGAACTGCCACCGGGCGCGGTGGTGGGCACATCCAGCCTGCGGCGCACCGTTCTGTTGCGGGCCTTGCGGCCCGACCTGCGGATCGAACCGCTGCGAGGCAACCTGGACACCCGGCTGCGAAAGCTGGACGAGGGGCAGTATGCAGGGATCGTGCTGGCGGCGGCGGGCCTGAAGCGGCTGGGTCTGGAGGCGCGCATCCGCCATATCTTTGCGCCCGAAGAAATGTTGCCCGCGGCCGGGCAGGGGGCACTGGGCATCGAAATCCGCTCCGACCGGGCCGACCTCGCGGCGGCGCTTGCGCCCCTGGCGCATTTCGAGACCTGGCGCGCCGTGGCGGCTGAGCGGGCCGTCAGTCGGGCGATGGGCGGTAGCTGCTCGATGCCGCTGGCAGCCTACGCCGTGCTGGATGAAAAGGGCATCCACCTGAAGGCGGCGTGGGGTGACCCCGAAGGCAGCACCACGCTGGTGACGGCCGAGGGCTCCACGCCGACGCTGGACCTGATCGGCGCCGCTGCCCTGGGCGACCAGGTCGCGGGGCGACTGCGTGCCAGTGGCGCGCGTTGAGCGGGTGCCAGACGACGCATCCACCCGCATGCCCGTCCGCGGTCCTGATCTGCCATGACGTCTGGACGCGCAAGCTCAGCGGGCTCGCCGGTGCCGCCGCGGGCCCTGGTCACGCGGCCCGAACCCGAAGCGCGACGCTGGGCCGATCAACTGTGCGCCGGTGGCATCGAGGCCGAGGCCTTGCCGCTGATCGAAATCATCCCGCCCGTGGATTCACAGCCGGTGCGGCAGGCCTGGGCGCTTCTTGGGAGCTACGCGGCGGTCATGTTCGTCAGCGCGCACGCGGTCGAGCAGTTCTTTGAGCAAAAACCACATCTTCCCAGCGTTCAATGGTCCCAAAATGCTATCAATACGGTAGCATGGGCGACGGGCCCTGGAACCGGCCGTGCCTTGCTTCTGGCCGGGCTTGCGCCTCAGCAGATCGAGATGCCGGGCGCGGATGCGCCCCAGTTCGATTCGGAAGCGCTGTGGTTGCGCGTCGGCGCCCAGGTCCGGCCCGGCCAGCGCGTGCTGATCGTGCGAGGCGCCGACGCGCAGGGAATGGAAGCCGGGCGGGACTGGCTGGGCGAGCAACTGCAGCGTGCGGGTGTGCAGGTTGACCGGGTGCTGGCCTACCAGCGCGGTGTTCCGGTCTGGAGCGACGCGCAGCTTGCACGGGCGGGTGCAGCCGTCAACGATGGCACGGTCTGGCTGTTCAGCAGTTCCGAGGCCATCGCCAACCTGTTGGATCGCTTGCGGGAACGGGACTGGAGCGCAGCGCGGGCAGTGGCGACGCATCCACGCATCGCAGCCAGCGCGCGGCGGGCCGGCTTTGGTGTTGTTTGCGAGTCACGCCCGACCCTGGAGGCCGTGATGTCGTCGATAAAATCGTCCGGATGAATCCGGCGTCCATCCCAGAACCTGCTGTCGAGCCCGTCGGCGGTGAAGCGGGTTCGGCGCTGGCGCCGCCCGTGGCTGGCCCAACAGGCCTCGCGCGCGGCATGGTATGGGCGATTGGCGCCGTCGCGACAGTGGCACTGGCAGCCAGCGGCTTCATCTGGCAGAAGGTCTCCGGGATGCAGGAGCAACTGGCACGCCAGAGCGCTGACGCCGGTGCGGCTTCGGTCGAGGCGCGGGCCATGGCGCGCCAGGCCATGGAGCAGACCCGCGAAACGGCGGCCCGCCAGGCGCTGACTGAAGCCAGACTCAGTGAAGTGTCCCTGCAGCGCACCCAGCTTGAAGAACTGATGCAAAGCCTGTCGCGCTCGCGGGACGAAAACCTGGTGGTCGACATCGAGTCCGCATTGCGCCTGGCCCAGCAGCAGGCCCAACTGACGGGCAGTGTGGATCCGCTGCTGGCGGCGCTGCGCAGTGCCGACCAACGCATCCGCCGCGCCGGCCAGCCCCGCCTGACGCCACTGCAACGCGCCATCGGCCGTGATATCGACCGCATCAAGTCCGCCACACTGGCTGACCTGCCGGCCCTGCTGGTCAAGCTCGATGAACTGGTGCGCCTGGTGGACGATCTGCCGGTGGCCAATGCGGTCGGTGCCTTGCCTGCAGGTGGGCGCGCGGCAGTCGACGTCCGCGCCGAGCCACAGGCCTGGTGGCAGCGCGGCCTGGCCGTGATTGGTCAGGAGATTCGGGGTCTCGTGCGCGTCAGTCGCATCGAGCAGCCCGAGGCGGCCCTGCTCTCGCCCGAGCAGTCCTTCTTGCTGCGCGAGAACCTCAAGCTCAAACTGCTGAACGCGAAGCTCGCCTTGCTGGCACGCCAACTGGAGTCGGCCCGGGCCGATCTCGTAGCGGCGTCGACTGCCTTGAGCAAGTACTTTGATCCCGCCTCGCGCAAGACCCAGACCGCCGCCAGCCTGCTGTTGCAGGTGCAGGGCCAGATGCGCGCCACTGATCTGCCCCGGCTTGACGACACGCTTGCTGCGCTCGCCACGGCGGCGGCGGGGAGATGAGCATGCTGGCGGCAGGATTCCTCCATTCCAGCGTTGCGGGCGGGCTCTGAATGCGCGCGGCCCTCTGGCTCCTGGCCCTGTTTGCCGTGGCGGTGGCGACAGCCCTGTTTGCCGGCAATAACCAGAGCACGCTGACGCTGTTCTGGCCGCCCCATCGGATCGACCTGTCGCTCAATCTGGTGCTGATGGCCCTGGTGGCGGCTTTTGTTGTGCTGCATCTGGCGCTGCGCGCCTTGTCGGCGCTGTTCGAAATGCCAGTCCAGGCGCGCCGATGGCGCGCGCAGCAGAAGGAGCGTGCCGCCCACACCGCGTTGCTGGACGCGCTGGGGCATCTTCTGTCGGGGCGCTTCATCCGGGCGCGAAAAGCGGCGATGGCTGCATTGGCGCGCGAGAAGGCGCTGGACACGGCCGGCGAGCGCTTGTCCCATGCGGCGCAGTTGCGCACGATCGCCCATCTCGTGGCCGCCGAAAGCGCGCAGGCGCTGCAGGACCGGGCCAGCCGTGATGGGCACCTGCAGCGGGCGCTGGAGCTGACCCAGGGCCGATCCGGCGCGGCCCTGCAGGAAATCCGGGAAGGCGCCCAGTTGCGTGCTGCGCGCTGGGCACTCGACGAGCGTGATGTGCAGGCTTCGCTGGGCTGGCTCGAAGCGCTGCCGGGCGGTGCGCAGCGCCGCACCGTGGCCCTGCGCATCCGCCTGAAGGCCGCGCGCCTGGCCCGGCAGACGTCGATTGCGCTGGAGACCGCACGCCTCTTGGCCAAGCATCGGGCATTTTCTCCTGAGGCCGCGCAGAGCCTGGTCCGGGGGTTGATGGGCGACCTGATCCAGGGCGCGCACGATCTGGCCCAGTTGCAGCGCGTCTGGAACGGCCTGGACGCGTCCGAGCGTTTGATGCCCGATATCGCCATCCAGGCCGCCCGGCGTTTGCTGGAGGTCAATGGTGACGGAGCATTGGCCTGCGCCTGGCTGCTTCCGGTCTGGGAGGCCGCGATGGAGCAGCCCGGCGCGTTGAACGATGTCCAACGGGTCCGTCTGGTGCGGACGCTTGAAGATGGGCTGGCGGCTGACACCAGCGCCGAGCGGGGCTGGCTGGCGCGCATCGAACTCGCGCAGCAGCGCCATCCCCGCGACACGGGCTTGCAATACCTGGCAGGCAAGGCCTGCATGAATCGCCAGCTGTGGGGCAAAGCTCAGCAGTTGTTGGCCCAGGCGGCAGCAGGCTTGCAGGATCCGGAACTGCGAGCGCGTGCCTGGCGTGCGCTGGCTGAGCTGGCCGAACAGCGCGGCGACGCCGACGGAGCCGCACAGGCGTGGAAGGCTGCAGCGCTCGTCCTGAAATAAAAAAGCCGGATGGCTGCCCATCCGGCTAGATGCACTTTCGTGGGGCGGTCGAATCGGCCGCCACGCCTTTCTAGAAGGGCAGGTTCAGGTTGCGCAGATCCTTGCGGGTTTCAACCAGGACCAGCGGACCTTCGTCGGAAATGACCAAGGGCGGGCGTTCCCGCGGCACATGGATCGGCGCCGGTTCGGCGGCGATTGCCGCCTGCACAGCGGCAACCTTGTCCGCATCGGAGTTCACCCATTGCAGGCCCGACCGCTCGGCGATCTGGCTCAACTCATCCATTGGCAGGGTGAAGAGGGTCACGGCGGGCATGGACGGCACGCTGGCTGCGGCGATGGCGGGCACTGGAGGCGTCGGCCTGGGCGTTTCGGCAGGCGCCGCAACCGGTGCGTGGTGCGGCGCGACGTTGGCGCTGGTTTCTAGCATGGCCGATGCCTCGGCCGTGGCCGACGAGGTCGGGCGGTCGAAATAGGAGCGCGCGACGGGTTCGCGTGCCTCGCCGGTGTCCATGGCGGAATCCTGCTCGGTCGCTTCTTCTCTAGGGGCCCGTTCACGATCGCCGGCTCGCTCGCCGTTGCGTTCCCGGCGGTCGCGGCCGTAACGGTCGCGCGAGCGGCGTTCGCGCCGTTCCTCACCCTCGGGGCGTGCGTTCTGGCCTGCTCCATCGGTGGCGCCGGCATCCAGAGCGGCTGCAGCGACCAGGTCGGGCGTGTCGGCATTCGCCGCGGCAGTCTGGCGGTCGGAACCGTCTTCGGCTCGCGCACCGCCGCCACTGCGGCCTTCAGGGCGTTCGCCGCGCTCCCGGCGGCCTTCACCTCGTTCGCCGCGTTCACGACGGCCTTCACCGCGTTCACCCCGTCCGGCGCGTTCCTGACGGGGTTCGCCGTTGTCCAGGGTCACGGCCACGCCTGCATCGGCAGGTACTCCGTTGGCCGCCATTGCGGACGACCCTTCACGGCGATCGCGGGCACCGTTGCGCTCGCCACGCTCGCTGCGCGGCGGGCGCTGCTCGCCCTCGCGGGTTTCCGGGCGCGGCTCGCCACGGCCTTCGCTGCGGCTGTCGCGCCGGCCGTCACGGCCGCCACGGCGCTCGTCACTGCGTCGGCCGTCGCCACGTCCCTCACCACGACGGCCGTCACGGCGTTCGCTGTCGCGGCCGCCGCGTCCTTCGCGTTTCTCTTCTTTGCGCGCGGCCGGTGCAGCCGATGCCGGCGCAACAGCCGGGACCGGTTGCGGCTGCGGCGCTGCGCCGAACAGACTCTTGATCCAGCCCATGAAGCCCTTGGCGGCGGGTGCCGGTGCAGGGGGCGCTGTCGGCGCGGGGGCCGCCGGGGCTGCTTTCACGGCTTCCGGACGCGGCTGCGCGACCGGCGCGGGCGCATCCGGCAGAACACCCTTGATGACCGGCGTCTGCTTGTTGGTGGGTTCCTGGGAGCGACGGGTCACGGCGGTGGGGTCTTCGACCTCGTCGGCCATCTTGTAGCTGGCCTCGATGTTGTCCAGCCGCGGATCGTCGTGCTTCAGTCGCTCGAGACGGTAGTTGGGGGTTTCCAGCGTCTTGTTGGGCACCATCAGCACGTTGATGCGCTGCTTCAGCTCGATCTTGGCAATTTCCGGGCGCTTCTCGTTCAACAGGAACGAGGCCACGTCCACCGGCACCTGGCACATCACCGAGGCGGTGTTGTCCTTCATGGACTCTTCCTGGATGATGCGCAGGATCTGCAGGGCCGAGCTTTCGGTGTCGCGGATATGGCCCGAGCCGCCGCAGCGCGGGCAGGGGATGGAGGAGCCTTCGCTCAGGGCCGGCTTCAGCCGCTGGCGGCTCATCTCCATCAGGCCGAACTTGCTGATGGAGCCGAACTGGACGCGCGCCCGGTCCTGGCGCAGCGCGTCGCGCAGGCGGCTTTCCACCTCGCGGCGGTTCTTGGACTCTTCCATGTCGATGAAATCGATGACGATGAGGCCGCCGAGGTCGCGCAGGCGCATCTGGCGGGCCACTTCGTCGGCGGCTTCCAGGTTGGTGCGGGTGGCGGTTTCCTCGATGTCGCCGCCTTTGATGGCGCGGGCGGAGTTGACGTCCACGGAAACCAGCGCTTCGGTATGGTCGATCACGATGGCGCCCCCGGAGGGCAACTGCACCGTGCGGGCGTAGGCTGACTCGATCTGGTGCTCGATCTGGAAGCGGCTGAACAGGGGCGCGTCGTCGCGGTAGCGCTTGACCCGGGCGGCATGCTCGGGCATGACGTGGCTCATGAACTGCTGCGCCTGCTCGTAGATGTCGTCGGTGTCGATGAGGATGTCGCCGATGTCGCTGTTGAAGTAGTCGCGGATGGCGCGGATCACCAGGCTCGATTCCTGGTAGATCAGGAAGGCGCCCTTGGCGCCCTTGGCGGCGCCGTCGATGGCCGTCCACAGTTTGAGCAGGTAGTTCAGGTCCCACTGCAGTTCCGGCGCCGAGCGGCCGATGCCGGCGGTGCGCGCGATGATGGACATGCCGTTCGGGTATTCGAGCTGGTCCATGGCCTCCTTGAGCTCGGCCCGGTCGTCACCCTCGATGCGCCGGCTCACACCGCCGCCGCGCGGGTTGTTCGGCATCAGCACCACATAGCGTCCGGCCAGCGAGATGAAGGTGGTCAGCGCGGCGCCCTTGTTGCCGCGTTCTTCCTTTTCCACCTGCACCAGCAGTTCGTCACCTTCGCGGATCACGTCCTGGATGCGGGCCTGGCTCACCGACACGCCCTGCGCGAAATACTGGCGGGAAATTTCCTTGAACGGCAGGAAGCCGTGGCGGTCTTCGCCGTAGTCGACGAAGCAGGCTTCCAGGCTGGGTTCGACCCGGGTCACCACCGCCTTGTAGATGTTGCCTTTGCGCTGTTCGCGCCCCTCGATCTCAATTTCGTAGTCGAGCAGCTTCTGCCCGTCCACGATCGCGAGCCGGCGCTCCTCAGCCTGCGTCGCGTTGATCAGCATCCGTTTCATAGCGGAACCTTTTTTTCAAAACATAGTACCTGCCCTCGTGGGGCCAACGATGCCTGAACTGACGCTCTGAAACGAAAGGAATTGCCGGAGGAGCCTGTGGCTGGGTCGAGACTTATCTCAGCAGCCGGGGCGTGGGCGCGTGGAAGAGGGCGAGAGGAGGTGGGTGTTGATCCGCTGTCAGGGAGACAGCGGCAGTCGTCCAACGGACGCCTGGTGGGGTCGAATTCACGCCCGCAGGCGAGGCTGTCAGCCATCGCCAGAAGGTAAGAATTGACAATATCAACACAAAGATCTCGCTTCAATCCGTTCGAGAGCAGGGCGCTCCCGAACCTGTATTCCGTATCGGGGTTTCATGGCGTCGGATCGGCTTGCGAGCGTGCGTGCCACTGTCGGCGGGGGCCTCCAGTCTGCAGGCAATGCGCGCAAGTGGCATCGACCTTCCAGCGCCGCTGGGTGTGAAGGCTGGACTAAACTCCCCAATCGGAAAGCAACTTCCATTCAAATCAACCACTTACAGCTAGACGCTAGTGAACAAGATTATAGGGGGCAACCTCGCCCCCGCAAGCGCTCAGGGTCAACCCCAAGTTCGCAGCGTCGTGGTCGATGAGGAGTCCGCGGGACAGCGGCTGGACAATTTTCTGATCCGGCACCTGAAGGGGGTGCCCAAAACCCACGTTTACCGGATCATCCGCAGCGGTGAAGTGCGCGTGAACAAAGGGCGCGCGGGCGCGGACACCCGTGTGGTGGCGGGCGATGTGGTGCGCGTGCCGCCGGTGCGGACGTCGGAGAAGGCGGCTCAGAAGGTGGAGATGCCGGCGCCGGGCCGCGAGTTTCCGCTGCTGATGGAAGACGAATCCCTGCTCGCGATCGACAAGCCGGCCGGCGTGGCGGTCCACGGGGGCTCGGGTGTGAGCTTCGGGGTCATCGAGCAGTTGCGACAGGCCCGACCCCAGGCACGCTTTCTTGAACTGGTGCACCGGCTGGACCGGGAAACCAGCGGCATCCTGCTGGTGGCGCGCAAGCGCAGCGCACTGAAGCATCTGCAGGACCAGTTCCGTGAGCGCGAAACCGGGAAAACCTATCTGGCGCTGGTCGTCGGTGATTGGCCCGCCAGCCGCAAAGTGATCGACGCCCCTCTGCACAAGTACCTGCTCGCCGACGGTGAGCGTCGGGTGAAGGTGGTGGGCAAGGACGATCCGGATGGCATGAAGTCGGTGACGCTGGTCCAGGTGCGCCAGCGTCTGACGGGTTTCACCTTGCTGGAGGTCACCATCAAGACGGGCCGCACCCACCAGATCCGGGTTCACCTAGCGTCGCAGGGTCACCCCATTGCCGGGGACGACAAGTACGGCGATTTCGAACGCAACAAGGCCCTGCAGAAGCAGGGGTTGCGCCGCATGTTCCTGCACGCCTGGCGGTTACAGTTCAATCACCCATCGACTGGCGAGCGTCTGGAGTTGCTGGCGCCCCTGCCACCCGAGCTCGAATCCTTTCTCCACCATGTCCGTCCGCCCCCGACAGTTTGACCTGATTGCCTTCGACTGGGATGGCACCCTGTTCGACTCCACCGCCCTCATCACCCGCAGCATCCAGCGCGCCGTCCAGGACGTCGGGGGTTCGCCGCCCAGCGACCGCGATGCGTCGTTTGTGATCGGCATGGGACTGATGCAGGCCCTGGCCCATGCCGCACCCGATGTGCCGAAGGAAAGATATCCGGAACTGGGTGCCCGCTACCGCCACCACTATGGGCTGCATCAGAACGACATCAGCCTTTTTGATGGGGTGCTGCCTTTGCTGGACGATCTGCGCCGGCGCAACCATCTGCTTGCCGTGGCGACGGGCAAGAGCCGAGGCGGCCTCAACGAGGCGCTGCGGGCCGCTGAACTGCGCGGCACCTTTGACGGTTCGCGCACGGCCGATGAGACCGCCGGCAAGCCGGATCCGCTGATGTTGCAGGAACTGATGCGCGAGTTTGACGTGCCACCCGAGCGGACCCTGATGATCGGCGACACCACGCACGACCTGCAGATGGCGCTGAACGCCGGGTGTGCCAGTGTGGGCGTCAGCTATGGTGCGCACGAGCCGGACGGGTTTCATGCGCTGAAGCCGCGCTTCGTGGGACACACGGTGCGCGAACTGCATGACTGACTGCTGGCCAACGGCTGAGCGTCCAGGGGAATGTCATGATTGAGTTGTGCAACAGCGGCGATCTGGTGGATGGCGGTGAGGCCGTCGCGTTCGACGTCGTCTACGACGGGCGAACCTGCCGGGCTTTTGCCGTCCGGTTCCAGGGCCAGGTGCAGGCTTACCTCAACCGCTGCAGCCATGTGGCAATGGAAATGGACTTCCGGCCCAACCGTTTTTTTGACACCACGGGCCAGTGGCTGATCTGTGCCACGCACGGCGCGCTCTATCGGCCCGACACCGGGGCCTGCGCCGGCGGACCCTGCAACGGCGGCCTGATCCGCATAGCCCTGTCGGAGAAGGATGGCGTGGTCCACTGGCATACTGATCGCAACACGCAACCCCTTGATTTCCCATCATGACCGACCCGAATCTGCCTGAAATCCCGTCTTCGGAAGAAAAAAGACCAGAACCCAGCGTCGAAAGGTCAAAGCCTGCTATTGAAAAGGAAGCGACTGGTGCCCCGTTCGGAACGCCCGGCTGGGAACGTGCGACGCTGGAGCGGCTGGCGTTTGCCTCGCTGGAGGAACAGCGCTCCGCGCGGCGCTGGCGCAATTTCGTCCGGCTGGCCTGGTTGCTGGCTTTCGTCGTTCTCGGCTGGACCATCTTCAGCCGCAGTGCGCCAAGCAGCGACCCGAGCGCGCCCCATACGGCGGTTGTCGAAATCCGGGGCGAAATCGACGCCGGGCGTGAATCCAGTGCCGAAACAGTGGTTCTGGCGATGCGGGGCGCACTGGAGGACAAGGGCTCGCAGGCGCTGGTGTTGCTGATCAACTCTCCTGGAGGAAGCCCGGTGCAGGCCGGGATCATCAATGACGAGATCGTGCGCCTCAGGGCGCTGCACAAGAAGCCGGTTTACGTGGTGGTGGAGGATACCTGCGCCTCGGCCGCCTATTACATTGCCGCGGCGGCCGACCGGATTTACGTGGACAAGGCCAGCATTGTCGGCAGCATTGGCGTGTTGATGGATGGTTTTGGCTTCACCGGTCTCATGGAGAAGATCGGTGTGGAGCGGCGTCTGATGACTGCGGGCTCCAACAAGGGCTTTCTCGATCCGTTCAGTCCCCAGAGTGAGGCCCAGCGCGCCTACGCACAGACCATGTTGAACCAGATCCACCAGCAGTTCATCGCAGTGGTCAAGAAGGGACGCGGCACGCGCCTGAAAGAGACGCCGGAAATGTTCAGCGGCCTGTTCTGGACGGGGCAACAGGCCGTGGAAATGGGTCTGGCCGATGGTTTCGGAACCCTGGATCAGGTCGCCCGTGAGGTCGTCAAAGCCGAGGACATCATTGACTACACGCGCCGCGAAAACGTCGCGGAGCGGCTGGCCAAGCGCTTTGGTGCGGCCGTCGGTGCAGGCGCAGTACAGGCGCTTCGCAGCGCACCACCGCTTCGCTGATGGCGGCCGGGCGCGTTCGCGCGCCCTTTTCTTCTAACGCCCGATCGCGAACACTGCCGGAGTGCTGTTGTCAGGCCCATCTGCTTGCTGGCGCCATACCTTGACCAGTCGGCTGCGAGTCTGCGCGTGCGGCAACGTGAGCCCACTGCTGACCGACAGGCGCGTGCTGGGCTGAAGGTGCTGCAACAGGGCCTGCAGCACGGCTTCATTGCGATATGGCGTCTCGATGAACAACTGGGTCTGCCCCGTCCGCAGCGCGATGGACTCCAGTTCCCGCATGCGCTTCGCCCGCTCTGTGGCATCCTGCGGCAGGTAGCCGACGAAGGCAAAGCTCTGGCCGTTGAGGCCGCTTGCGGCCAGCGCCAGCAACAGCGAAACGGGTCCGATGAGCGCGATCACTTCCAGTCCAAGGTCATGGGCTGCACGGACCACGGAACTGCCCGGATCGGCCACCGCGGGCATGCCGGCCTCGCTCATCAAACCGATGTCATGCCCGTTCAAGGCGGGGGTGAGCAGCGGTCTTGCGTCAAACCCGACGCCGCCAGAGCCGGCATGGTCCCCCTTCTTGTGCACCTCTCGGGGCAACTCCGAGATCTGCTGGGCCTGCAGGGGCAGCGCCAGCGGTGTCAGGGCGTCGATGCGTTTCAGGTAAGCGCGTGCCGACTTGGCGTTCTCGCAGATCCAGTGCGTCAGTCGAGCGGCCGTGACGATGGTGGCTTGGGGCATGACATCGCTTAGAGGCACCTGGGGCGTGCAGCCGAAGTCCAGCGGCGCCGGCACCAGGTAGAGCCGTCCGGGTTGCGACCTTCCGGCGGGTGCGATGCCAGGCGCAGTCATAGCAGTCTCACGCCAGCGGCCCGGATCATGCGGCAGGTGCGGATCAGGGGCAGGCCGACCAGCGCGGTCGGATCATCGTTGTCGATCTGCCGCAGCAATGCAATGCCCAGGCCTTCGCTTTTGGCTGCACCGGCACAGTCATAGGGTTGTTCGGTGCGCAAGTAGTGTTCAATCTCGTTGTCGTCCAGCCCGTCGTCCAAGCTGCGGAACTGGACGCTGACGGCAGCCAGGTCGACCTGTTCAAAGCCAGTGGCCGCACAGACGACGGCGATGGCGGTCTGAAAAACAACGGTCTGGCCCCGCATACGGCGCAACTGCTCGACGGCGCGTTCATGCGTGCCGGGTTTGCCCAGGGGGTCGCCGTGAAGGTCTGCGACCTGGTCGGAGCCAATGACCACGGCCTGCGGATGTCGCTGTGCAACCGCGCGGGCCTTGGCCAACGCCAGACGCAGGGCCAGCGCACGGGGCGACTCGCCGCTGTGGGGGGTTTCGTCGACTTCGGGTGATTCGACGTCAAACGGGATGTGCAGGCGCTCCAGCAGTTCGCGGCGGTAGCGTGAGGTGGAGCCCAGCACCAATGTGCGACCAGGGCGTTCAGCAGGTGGGGCAACGGCAATCATGAGCCGATTCTCTTACACTGGGCCTATGAAAAAGGAATTTTCGGCCCGTCATCTCGATGTTCTGGTTTTTGCCAGGACAGACGGTGTGTTGACGGGGCAGGAGCCACTTTCGGCCTTCAAGCGGTTGAAGCAGGAGGCGCAAGGCCCTTTGGAGGCCCTCACGGTCACGTGGAGTGCCCACGGCGAGATGCGCCCGGTCGATGGAGGGCCGGACGAGGTCTGGCTCCACGTCCTGGCGCAGACCCGGCTGCCGCTGGTCTGCCAGCGATGCATGGCTCCCGTGGATACGCAGGTTGTGTCCGACCGCTGGTTTCGCTTCGCGCCCGATGAGGCGACAGCCGCTGTGCTGGATGAGGCATCGGAGGAAGATGTGCTGGTGCTCAGTGGCACCTTCGATCTGCACGAACTGGTCGAAGACGAGTTGCTGATGTCCCTGCCCATGGTGCCGCTCCACGAGCGTTGTCCGGTCGATGTCAAGCTGGCTGTGGCGGACCCGGACTTTGAGGCGCCAGAGGCCAAGCCCAGCCCTTTCGCCAAGTTGGCCAGCCTTCGGGTGGACAAGTCGGGATAGTTTTTTCAGTTGGGCTATAATCAGCGGCTTCGCGCGGGAAATCCCTCGCTTTTGATTGCCCATTACCATTTCAACCAGAGGCTGCGCCAGCCCCAACCGCGCGGCGTCACTTGCTATCAAGGAGCCATCATGGCCGTCCAACAGAACAAAAAGTCTCCCTCCAAGCGCGGGATGCACCGCTCGCACAACGCCTTGACGGTGCCCGGCATCGCCGTGGAGCCCACTACCGGCGAAACGCACCTGCGTCACCATGTCAGCCCCAACGGTTTTTACCGTGGCCGTCAGGTGCTGAAGAACAAATCCGAAGCCTGATCCGTCTGGACCAAGCGGGCCCGGCGCTACGTCACAGTAGCATCGGGCCTTTGTCATTTATGCAACTCGTTTTTTCTCTTCGGGCGCTTTGGCGCCTGCTCTGGTCATGATCACACTGGCTGTTGACTGTATGGGTGGAGACCATGGCCCGTCGGTCACGCTGCCCGCCTGTCGGCGCTTTCTGGATGAGCATCCGGACGCCGCCTTGCTATTGGTGGGCCTGCCCGACGCGCTGGCCAGTCTGAGCCATGCCCGTTGTCGGGTCGTGGCGGCCAGCGAAGTCGTCGGCATGGAGGATCCGATCGAAGTGGCACTGCGCCGCAAGAAGGATTCTTCAATGCGCGTGGCCATCCAGCAGGTCAAGGACGGTGCCGCGCAGGCGGCGGTCTCTGCCGGCAATACCGGTGCGCTAATGGCAGTCGCCCGTTACTTGTTGAAGACTCTCGACGGCATTGATCGCCCAGCCATCGCAACCCAGATACCCAATGCAAAGGGGGGTGCCACCACGGTGCTGGATCTGGGGGCCAACGTGGACTGCACGGCGGAACATCTATTGCAGTTTGCGGTCATGGGCTCGGCCCTGGTGTCGGTGCTCAACGATGACAACAATCCCTCGGTCGGCCTGCTGAATATTGGCGAAGAGGCCATAAAAGGCAGCGAAGTCATCAAAAGATCGGGCGAACTGCTTCGATCAGCGGCCAACAACGGTGATTTGAATTTCTACGGAAATATCGAGGGCAACGATATTTTCAAGGGTACGACCGACATCGTGGTGTGTGACGGTTTCGTCGGGAACGTGCTGCTCAAGACCACCGAAGGTCTCGCGACGATGATTGGCGGATTCCTCAAGGCCGAATTTTCTCGCAACATATTTACCAAATTGGCGGCAATTGTTGCCTATCCGGTTCTAATTGCGTTTAAAAGTCGTGTTGATCATCGCAGATACAACGGCGCTGCTTTGCTGGGCCTGCGTGGCCTCGTGTTCAAGAGTCATGGGTCTGCCGATGAGCTGGCGTTCGCCAATGCTCTGAGCCGGGCGTATGATGCGGCCCGGAACCAGCTGTTGGAGCGTGTTCAGGCACGGATTGCCCACGCCGCTCCGGTACTTGCCGCCGGGAGGGTCCCGGAGGCGGCAGCGGTCGCTTCAGTGCAATAAATGAAACGCTTTTCCCGCATCACCGGCACAGGGAGTTATCTGCCCCCGCGCCGGGTGACGAATGCTGAACTGGTGGCGAGACTGGCCCAGCAGGGAATCGAGTCTTCGGACCACTGGATCCGGGAGCGCACCGGGATCCGGGCGCGGCATTTTGCCGAGCAGGGGGTCTACGCCAGCGACCTTGGGGTGGAGGCGGCGCGCAACGCCTTGTCGGCTGCCGGTGTGAGACCTGACGAGATCGACCTCATCATTGTCGCTACATCGACGCCGGACATGGTGTTCCCCTCCACCGCGACGATCCTGCAGCACAAACTCGGGGTTGCCGGTTGCCCGGCGTTCGACGTCCAGGCGGTGTGCAGTGGTTTTGTCTATGCGCTGGTCGTGGCCGACGCCATGATCCGCACCGGTACAGCCAGCAAGGCCCTGGTCATTGGCGCAGAGGTGTTCAGCCGGCTGCTTGACTTCAACGATCGCACCACCTGTGTGCTGTTTGGTGATGGCGCCGGTGCCGTGGTGCTGCAGGCTTCCAGCAGCCCCGGCATTCTGGCGAGCGATCTCCATGCCGACGGCAAGCATTCCGGCATTCTGTGCGTTCCGGGTCATGTGTCCGGTGGGCAGGTGCTCGGCAACCCTTTGCTCCAGATGGACGGGCAGGCGGTGTTCAAGCTCGCTGTGGGGGTGCTGGAAAGCGCCGCGCGGGCCGTTCTGGAAAAGGCCGGGCGTTCCGAGGATGACATCGACTGGCTGGTGCCGCATCAGGCCAATATCCGCATCATGCAGGGCACGGCAAAGAAGCTGAAGCTGCCCATGAACAAGGTTGTGGTCACCGTCGACGAACACGGCAACACCTCTGCGGCTTCGATACCGTTGGCGCTGGACAGCGCGGTGCGCGCCGGCCGGGTGAAGGCGGGCGATACGGTCATGCTCGAAGGCGTTGGCGGCGGCTTCACCTGGGGTGCCGTGCTTCTGGATTTGTAGCTGCAATCGGCTATAGGACGCTGGAGGCGACCGCATTTCAATCAAATTATCGAATTTCGCCATGAAGTCTTTTGCTTTTGTCTTTCCCGGGCAGGGTTCGCAGTCGGTGGGCATGCTCGACCCCTGGGGCGATCATCCGGCCGTTCTGGAGACGCTTCGGGAGGCATCTGACGCCTTGGGCGAGGACATCGGCCGCCTGATCCACGAGGGGCCGCGCGAGGCGCTGGCGCTGACCACCAACACCCAGCCCGTCATGCTGGTGGCGGGTGTTGCCGCCTACCGCGTCTGGCGTGCCGAGGGGGGGGCTGAACCGGCCGTGGTGGCGGGGCACTCCCTGGGTGAGTACGCCGCGCTGGTGGCCTCAGGCGTGTTGACGTTGGCACAGGCGGCGCCCCTGGTCCGCTTTCGGGCTGCGGCGATGCAGGAAGCCGTTCCGGTCGGTGCCGGCGCGATGGCGGCCATCCTGGGCCTGGATGCGGCTGGCGTGATCGCGGGTTGCGCCGAGGCGCAGGCCAGTTTTGGCGCCGGCAGTGCCGAAGTGGTTGAGGCCGCCAATTTCAACGACAGTGCGCAGACCGTGATTGCTGGCAGCAAGGCGGCGGTGGACAAGGCCTGTGAAGTCTTGAAGGCGCGCGGCGCCAAGCGGGCCTTGCCGCTGGCGGTTTCGGCCCCGTTTCACTCCAGCCTGATGAAGCCGGCGGCGGAGAAACTGCGCGAGAAACTCGCCGGCATTGAACTGCTGACGCCCGTCATTCCCGTCATCAACAACATCGACGTGAAGGTGGAGCACACGGCCGATGGCATTCGCGATGCCCTGTACCGGCAGGCCTTCGGCCCCGTGCGGTGGGTGGAATGTATTCGTGCCATCAAGTCGCAGGGCGTCACCACGGTGATCGAATGTGGACCCGGCAAGGTGCTCGCGGGCATGGTCAAGCGGATCGATGCCGAGATGACCGGCGCCGCGCTCTTCGATCCCGCCACACTGAATGAAGTGAAAGGTCTGCTGTCATGAGTGAAACCAAGTTTGAGGGGCAGGTCGCCCTGGTCACCGGCGCCACCCGTGGCATTGGCGCCGCCATTGCCCTGGAACTCGCCACCCGTGGACTGAAGGTCGTCGGCACGGCGACCTCCGACGAAGGCGCCGCGCGGATCACTGCGGCCCTCTCGGCCTTCCCGGGCTGCCGCGGCGCCACCCTGAACGTCAACGACGCTGCCGCCGCCGAAGCGCTGATTGATGCCATTGTGAAAGAGCATGGGAGCCTTCAGGTGCTGGTGAACAACGCGGGCATCACCCGCGACATGCTCGCGATGCGCCTGAAGGACGAAGATTGGGATGCGGTTCTCGATACCAATCTGAAAGCCGTTTTCCGCATGAGCCGGGCCGTGATTCGCCCCATGATGAAGCAGCGCTACGGTCGCATCATCAGCATCACCAGCGTGGTGGGGGCATCCGGCAACCCAGGGCAGGCCAACTATGCAGCGGCCAAGGCAGGCGTGGCCGGGATGACGCGCGCACTGGCCCGTGAACTCGGCAGTCGCAACATCACGGTCAACTGCGTGGCCCCGGGATTCATCGAAACCGACATGACCGCTGCCTTGCCCGAAGAGCAGCAGAAGGCCTTGTTGGGCCAGATTCCGCTGGGGCACCTCGGCAAACCAGCTGACATTGCACACGCCGTGGCCTATCTGGCCAGTCCGCAGGCTGCCTATGTGACCGGCCAGGAGTTGCACGTCAATGGCGGCATGTTCATGGCCTGACGCCTGCGCACCGCAGGCGGCACTCGTCATTTCCGTAAGTCCTGCGAAGTGCATGTGCCGCCCTGGCCCGAAGGACAGGTAAAATCCGTTTTTTTCACAACCCTCAGAGGGACATATGAGCGATATCGAAGCACGTGTCAAGAAAATCATTGCCGAGCAACTCGGCGTGGAAGAGTCACAAGTCACCAATGAAAAAGCCTTTGTGGCCGATCTGGGCGCAGACTCGCTCGACACCGTGGAACTGGTGATGGCGCTGGAAGATGAATTCGGCATCGAGATTCCCGATGAGGACGCAGAGAAGATCACGACCGTTCAGTCGGCGATCGATTACGCCGTCTCCAAGAAGGCCTGATTGGAGATGACCCGTCGCCGCGTTGTAGTCACGGGATTGGGATGCGTCAGCCCCGTGGGCAACACGGTTGCAGACGCTTGGGCCAACCTGCTTGCCGGGAAGTCCGGCATCGACATGATCACCCGGTTCGACGCCACGAACTTTTCCTGCCGGATCGCGGGCGAAGTCAAGGGCTTCAACGTGGAAGACTACATGTCGGCGAAGGAAGCGCGGACGATGGACGCGTTCGTCCATTACGGTATCGCCGCTGCGGCGCAGGCCGTGGCGGACGCCGGGTTGACCACGGGCGATGCGCTGGGTGAGGAGCAGGCGACGCGCATCGGTTGCGTCATCGGCGCCGGGATCGGCGGCCTGCCCCTGATCGAGGAGACCCACGCCGAACTGATGAACCGTGGTCCGCGCAGGATCACGCCGTTTTTCGTTCCGGCGTCCATCATCAACATGATCTCCGGTCATGTGTCCATGCGCTTTGGCTTCAAGGGCCCGAATCTGGCCATCGTCACGGCGTGCACCACGGGCTTGCATTGCATCGGACAGGCCGGTCGGATGATTGAATACGGTGATGCCGACGTCGTGATCGCCGGCGGCTCCGAAGCCACGGTGTCGCCGCTGGGTGTCGGCGGATTTGCTGCGATGCGTGCACTGTCCACCCGCAACGATGATCCCCACACGGCATCCCGTCCCTGGGACAAGGATCGGGACGGTTTCGTGCTGGGCGAAGGCGCGGGTGTGATGGTGCTTGAATCCTACGAGCATGCCATGGCGCGTGGCGCGCGGATCTATGCCGAACTGGCTGGCTTCGGGATGAGTGCCGATGCGGGCCACATCACGGCGCCGAACATGGACGGCCCCCGTCGCGCCATGATCAATGCCATGGCGAATGCAGGCGTCAACCCGGAACAGATCGATTACCTGAACGCGCACGGCACTTCCACGCCCCTGGGCGATGTGAACGAAACCAATGCCATCAAGGCGGCGCTGGGTGATCACGCCAGGAAGCTCGTGGTCAATTCGACCAAGTCCATGACCGGTCATCTGCTGGGTGGGGCGGGCGGCTTCGAAAGCATGGTCACGGTGCTGGCCTTGTACCATCAGGTGAGCCCGCCGACGACCAACATCTTCAACCAGGATCCGGACTGCGACCTGGATTACTGCGCCAATGTGGCAAGGGACGTGAAGATGGACTACGCGCTGAAGAACAACTTCGGCTTCGGCGGGACCAACGGTTCGCTGGTGTTCAAGCGCGTCTGACGGCGGCCGCCAGATCAACACCCTGGCTGCGCCTCCGTTCCCGGTGCATCAACCCATGCCAGGCGCCCCATCGGTTCGTTTTCCGGTGGGGCGTTCGCACTTTTTGGCGCGGCTGCTGCTTCTCGTCTGGCTGGCTGGCTTTCTGGCGCTGGCCTGGGCTTGGCCGCAACCCGGTTGGCGTTGGGGCCTTGCTGCAGCGGTGCTTCTACTTGGCGCCGCCGGGGGCGCGCAATTCTGGATCCGCATGCCCATGGGTGCGTTGAGCTGGGACGGTCGCGTTTGGCGCAGCCCGAACGCGCAGGAGTTGGATGGAGCGCCTATCGTGCGGCTGGATTGCCAACGCTGGATGCTGGTGCAACTGCAGGGCGCAGATCACGCCGGTGACTGGCTCTGGCTTGAGGCGGCCACGGACCGCCTGCACTGGGCCGACCTGCGTCGCGCTTTGTACGCGCGCCCGGTGGTGCCGGATCCTCAACCCTCTGAACTCATCCATGAGTGAAGCCGGGCTTCCCGACACGGAACCGGCCCCCGCGAACAGCGACCTGATGCTGGTGGAACGTGCGGTCGCAGGTGATCAACGCGCTTTTGAGCTGCTGGTCATCAAGTACCAGCGGCGCATCGAACGACTGATCGCCCGCATGGTGCGCGACGTGGACCTGGTCGAGGACATCGCCCAGGAAACCTTCATTCGCGCCTGGCGCGCCTTGCATCAGTTCAGGGGAGATGCCCAGTTCTACACGTGGCTGTACCGCATTGCGGTGAACACGGCAAAGAAGGCCTTGATGGACCTGAAGCGCCATCCGACGGCCTCCGGCGGGGCTTCGTCCTCCGGCGACGACGAAGATGAAACTTACCGTCGCGAAAACGAACAAACAACCGAAGAGACACCAGAAACGGAATTGGCGGCCCGCGAGATCGCTCAGGCGGTGAATGCAGCCATGGAGGCTTTACCGGACGATCTACGGCAGGCGGTGACCTTGCGCGAGATCGACGGGTTGAGCTATGAGGAGATCGCCGAAGTCATGGCTTGCCCGATTGGCACGGTCCGTTCGCGGATTTTCCGGGCGCGCGAGGCGATTTCGGCCCGGGTTCGGCCCATGCTGGAACACCAGAGTGGCAAACGGTGGTGAAGGACGATGGTTCAGAGGACAGGCGATTGACGAAATGATGACTGAGGAACGACTCATGCTTCGGGAGCAGATATCCGCGCTGGCCGACGGGCAACTGGAGGGCGAGCGCTTTGCCGCGGTCGTCGGGAAAGTCGGTGGTGACGAAGAGGCCCGGGACAGTTGGCAGATGTATCACCTGATCGGGGATGTCTTGCGATCGGGTGAGGCGGGGGCCTGCATGCATGACCGGGCATTCCTTGCACGCCTGAGGACCCGAATCGAGGCCGAGACCGTCGCGCCACGGATGTCCGTGCCCGCGTTGGATGCTCCCGAAAGAATAGCTGAAAACGGCCCGTCCGCGCTGGGGAAGAGCCAGGAAAGCAATGATTTCCGTCATGCGGCGAATGACGGGGCTTATCGCTGGAAAATGCTGGCTGGATTGGCGACTGTGGTGGCGGCCGCGGCGCTGGGCTGGAGTGGCCTGGGGGGCCATGCGCGCGAGACTCAGCTGGCGCAAGGCACGGTTTCGTCCCCTGCGACCGTCGCGTCCGCGAGCGGCTCCGGTGTGGCGGTCATGCTGCGCGATCCGCATCTGGACGCCCTCATGGCCGCCCATCGGCAGTTTGGCGGCCCGTCGGCGCTTCAGAATTCTTCGGGTTTTCTGCGCAACGCCACATTTGACATGCCGCTCTCGCGCGGTTCAGGGCAGTGATGCGCGCGACGCGGGTTATGCACGTTCGACATTCGATCCATCTATTGTTGGTCCTGTGCACGGCCGCCGGCGCAAGCGCGGTGCTGGCCCAAACCGCGGGCTCAGAGCCGGCCCGAGTGGCCGCGCATGCGCCAGCTTTGCCTGTCGACAAGGACATGGGCGCCTGGCTGAAGCGCATGCAGGAAGCGCCGCGCCGGCGCGCGTATGCCGGTACTTACGTGGTGTCCTCTTCGGCGGGTGCCCTATCCAGCGCGCGCATCTGGCATGTGTGCGATGGCTCTCAGCAGATGGAGCGTATCGAGGCATTGACGGGCGCGCCGAGATCGACGTTTCGGCGCAATGACGAAGTCCTTACTTTTCGCGCGGACGAGAAAACCGTGGTGGCCGAAAAACGCGAAGCGCCAGGCTTGTTTCCGAACCGGCAGATCGTGGGCGACAAGGTCATTGCCGAGTTTTACACCTTGCAAGCGGCCGGTAGCGAGCGGGTTGCCGGGCACGATGCCGATGTGGTGCAACTGGTGCCCAGGGACGCCTTGCGCTACGGCTATCGGGTCTGGAGCGAGAAAAAGACGGGGCTGGTCGTCAAGTTGCAGACGATCGACGGCGCGGGGCGGGTTCTGGAGCAGTCGGCCTTCTCTGAACTTCAGCTTAATGCACCGGTCAAGATGGATCAGCTGGCACGGATGATGGCCGGCACCAGCGGGTACCGGGTCGAGAAGGCCGAGGTGGTCACGACCACCGCAGGCGCCGAAGGGTGGTCCATCCGCAACGCGGTGCCGGGATTTCTGCCGACGACGTGTCTGAAGCGCCAGATCTCGCCGGGGCAGGCGGGGCCCGGGATGCTGCAATGGGTGTTCTCCGACGGACTGGCTTCGGTCTCATTGTTCGTCGAAGGGTTTGATCCGCAACGCCATCGCCGCGAAGGGATAAGCGCCCTGGGCGCCACCCAGTCATTGACGAAGCATCTGGCGGACCGAAGCGAGGGCGATTGGTGGCTGACGGTGGTGGGCGAAGTGCCGGCGCAGACCCTGCAGGCATTTGCTCAAGGCCTTGAGCGGCGCAAATGAGCCCCCATCTGCGGACACTGATTGCCCGCGACACAGCTCGGTAGCGACGGCATGCCGTCATTTGATAGTTGAAAGGTAGACGATGTTGCAATTGGAACTGAGGCGTTTGCGCCTGCATGTATTGGCCGGGGCCTTTTTTGTTGGGGCGATGGCGGCGCTGGTTCCCGGGGCGCCGGCTCTGGCGCAGGGGCCAGGTGCCGTGCGAGGGCTGCCTGACTTCACCGATCTGGTGGAGCAGGTCGGGCCGTCGGTGGTCAATATCCGAACCCTGGAGAAAAGCCGCGGCAACGGAAATGCGGGCAGCCCGGGCGACGAAGACATGCAGGAGTTTTTCCGGCGCTTTTTCGGCGTGCCCATGCCCAACATGCCGCGCCAGGGGCCGCGCCCGAATCGGCCGCAGGAGGATGAGCAGCCGCGTGGCGTCGGTTCGGGTTTCATTCTGACCGGTGACGGGTTCATCATGACGAATGCGCATGTTGTGGACGGGGCCGATGAAGTCATCGTGACCCTGACCGACAAGCGCGAATTCAAGGCCAGGCTGATCGGTGCCGACAAGCGAACCGATGTGGCCGTGGTCAAGATCGAAGCCAGCGGCTTGCCCGCAGTGAAAGTGGGCGACGTCAGCCGCCTGAAGGTGGGCGAGTGGGTGATGGCCATCGGGTCGCCGTTCGGCCTCGAGAACTCGGTCACCGCGGGCATCGTCAGTGCGAAGCAGCGCGATACCGGTGACTACCTGCCTTTCATCCAGACCGATGTGGCGATCAATCCGGGCAATTCGGGCGGGCCACTGATCAACATGCGCGGTGAGGTGGTGGGTGTCAACAGCCAGATCTATTCGCGCTCGGGCGGCTACATGGGCATCTCGTTTGCGATTCCCATGGACGAAGCCGTTCGGGTCAGTGACCAGCTGCGCGCCAGCGGCCGCGTGACTCGGGGGCGGATCGGGGTGCAGATCGATCAGGTGACCAAGGAGGTGGCCGAGTCGCTGGGACTGGGCAAACCTCTTGGCGCACTGGTGCGCGGGGTGGAGAGCGGTTCACCGGCCGAGAAGGCCGGCGTGGAGGCGGGCGACATCATCACCCGGTTTGACGGCAAGACCATCGAGAAAGCGTCTGACCTGCCGCGTTTTGTGGGCAGCATCAAGCCGGGCACCCGGACCACCTTCACCGTGTTTCGCCGCGGCGCGAACAAGGAGTTGAGCGTCGTCATCGGCGAGCCCGAGCCCGAAAAAGCCGTTGCCCGCAAGCCGACGGACCGCGAGGACAAGGCCAAGCCAAGTGCGTCGGTCCAGTTGCTGGGCCTGAGCGTGAGCGAACTCGCTGAGGCGCAGAAGAAGGAGCTGAAGATCAGGGGCGGGGTCAAGGTGGATGCGGCCACCGAAGGTGCTGCGCGCGCGGGTCTTCGCGAAGGCGATGTGATCACCCAGGTCGCCAATCAGGAAGTCCTTTCGGTGAAGGATTTTGATGCGGTCGTGGCTCGCCTCGAAAAGGGCAAGCCGGTCAGCATCCTTTTCAGGCGCGGGGAATGGGCGCAGTACGCGCTGATTCGCCCGGTCCGTTGAAGGCTTGAAACACTGTTCTTGTCGCCCGGAAAACCACATACCGGGCACGGGAACCGGGATTTCTTGAGAGCGCGTTCCCTAGTTTCTTCGCGCACGAACTCAGATTTCCCTGGCGCGAACCGTGACGGGAAAGTTTGTGGTTACTAACTCATTTTCTATGCCCGTTACTTTTTTGGATAGAATCCACGCTCTCTGAACGCGATTACTGGCATCCTGAAAATGCAGTCATCCACGATACGGAATGTCG
>NZ_JAKJEW010000009.1:80910-126783 GCF_022705245.1 Candidatus Skiveiella danica
GTTCAGGCTTCCGCGCTTCGATTGCCGATCACCCACAAGTTGTTCATTTCGCGCATTCCAAAACTTGTTGATAAGTTGTTGATAAGTTGTGTGTTGCGGGTGCGCAACGACGTCCAATCAGCGGTTTACGGGCTGTACGTTCGGGGCTTTTTGCCTACAATGAAGCTCCAACATATCGCAGTTGCCAATGATTGTTGGTTCAGGGCGCGTCAGTACTCGACGCGCCCTTTTTTCTTGGCCGGTTGTTCTAATTCAATTACTTGAAACTCGTCGTTGATGAATCACATCAGAAATTTTTCAATCATTGCGCACATCGATCACGGCAAGTCGACGCTGGCAGACCGCCTGATTCAGCGTTGCGGCGGGTTGAGTGAACGCGAGATGAGTGAGCAGGTTCTCGACTCGATGGATATCGAGAAGGAGCGTGGGATAACCATCAAGGCACAGACCGCCGCGCTGAAGTACCAGGCTCGCGACGGCAAGGTCTACAACCTCAACCTGATCGACACGCCGGGGCATGTGGACTTCTCCTATGAGGTGAGCCGTTCCTTGTCCGCGTGCGAGGGTGCGTTGCTCGTGGTCGATGCCAGCCAGGGTGTCGAGGCACAGACCGTGGCCAACTGCTACACCGCGCTGGACCTCGGCGTAGAGGTGGTGCCGGTGCTGAACAAGATGGACCTGCCCAATGCCGATCCCGACAACGCCAAGGCCGAGATCGAGGACGTCATCGGGATCGATGCCAACGATGCGATCCCGTGTTCGGCCAAGACCGGATTGGGCATCGACGATATCCTCGAAGCGGTGGTCGCGCGCGTCCCTCAGCCCAGAGGCAAGCCCGAGGCGCCGTTGCGGGCGATGATCATCGACAGCTGGTTCGATAGCTACGTCGGTGTGGTGATGCTGGTGCGTGTGGTGGACGGTCGCCTCGCACGCGGTGAGCGCATCAAACTGATGGCCACCGGTGCGGTCTACAACGCAGACAACCTGGGTGTGTTCACGCCGGGCAACCAACCACGCGACGCGCTCGAGGCGGGCGAAGTGGGCTACATCATTGCCGGCATCCGCGAACTGCAGGCTGCCAAGGTGGGCGACACCGTCACACTGGAGAAGAAGCTGCCCAACAACCTCGGCCCGGCCAGCGAGCCACTGCCGGGTTTCAAGGAGATCCAGCCTCAGGTCTTTGCCGGTCTGTATCCGACCGAAGCCAGCGAATACGACTCCTTGCGCGACGCCCTGGAGAAACTCAAGCTCAATGATGCGTCGCTTCATTACGAGCCCGAGGTCAGCCAGGCACTCGGATTTGGCTTCCGCTGCGGCTTCCTCGGTTTGTTGCACATGGAGATCGTTCAGGAGCGGCTGGAACGGGAGTTCGATCAGGACCTGATCACCACCGCACCCAGCGTGGTCTATGAAGTGGTCCAGGCGGACGGCGAAGTTCGGATGGTCGAGAACCCGTCAAAGATGCCGGACCAGGGGCGTCTGGACGAGATTCGTGAACCCATCGTGACCGTGCATCTCTACATGCCGCAGGAATATGTCGGTCCGGTCATGACGCTGGCAAACCAGAAGCGCGGCGTGCAGATGAACATGGCCTACCACGGGAGGCAGGTGATGCTGACCTACGAGATGCCGCTGGCCGAGATCGTGCTGGACTTCTTTGACAAGCTGAAGTCCGTGTCGCGAGGCTATGCCTCGATGGACTATGAGTTCAAGGAATACCGCGCGGCCGATGTGGTGAAGGTCGACATCCTGCTCAACGGCGAAAAGGTGGATGCGCTGTCCATCATCGTGCACCGCTCGCAGTCGCAATTCCGCGGGCGCGCCGTGGTGGCCAAGATGCGCGAGGTGATCAGCCGCCAGATGTACGACGTGGCGATCCAGGCCGCCATCGGCGCCAACATCATTGCGCGCGAAACCATCAAGGCCCTGCGCAAGAACGTGCTGGCAAAATGTTACGGGGGTGACATCACCCGCAAACGCAAACTCCTCGAGAAGCAGAAAGCAGGCAAGAAGCGCATGAAACAGATTGGCTCGGTCGAAGTTCCCCAGGAAGCGTTCCTGGCCATTCTGCGGGTGGAAGATTGATGCAATATCTCACCGCGCTGATCCTTGCCGCCTTTGCCGGCTATGCCGGGGCCTGGTATTTCGGCATGCTGGAAGGCAATTTCGCGCTCCTGCTGTTCCTGGCCACGGTGGTCACCGGCCTGTATTGGCTGGCCGAGCGCTTCTATTTCCTGCCGCAACGACTCAAGGCGGCGCAGGCGCTGGAGGAGCAGGCCGTGCAACGCCGCGCGGACCTCAACAAGATGGGCATTGCGCAGGTTGATGGCGATATTGCCGAAGCCAAGCACCGCCTGATCATGCAGCCTTGGTGGCTGGACTGGACGGCCGGATTGTTTCCGGTCATCCTGGTGGTGTTCCTGCTGCGTTCGTTCCTGTTCGAGCCGTTCAAGATTCCGTCCGGCTCCATGATTCCGACGTTGCTGGTGGGTGACCTGATCCTGGTCAACAAGTTCACCTATGGCGTTCGGCTTCCCGTGATCAACCAGAAGATCACCGACGGCAACCCGCCCCAGCGGGGCGACGTGATGGTGTTCCGCTATCCGCCCAAGCCCAGCCTGGACTACATCAAACGCGTCGTTGGCGTGCCGGGCGACGAGGTGGCCTACCTCAACAAGCGGCTCACGATCAATGGCAAGCCGGTACCCACGACCGCGTTGCCGGAGTACTTCGATGAAGACGCCATGCGCTATTTTCCGCAGTTCGAAGAAGCCTTGTCCGACAAGCCGCACCGCTTGCTGAATGATCCTGCCCGTCCGGCGATGATTGCAGGCGCCGACGACTTCCCTTTTAGGCAGAACTGCCGTTACAGTGTCGAAGGGGTGGTGTGCAAGGTCCCCCAGGGGCACTATTTCATGATGGGCGACAACCGCGACAATTCGCTGGATTCGCGGTACTGGGGTTTCGTGCCGGACCGCAACATCGTTGGCAAGGCGTTCTTTGTCTGGATGAACTTCGGCAACCTGAAGCGCATTGGCTCGTTCAATTGACTCGCTTGACGGGGAGAGGGTGATATGGCGCAGGCATTTCGTACACGTTCAGGGCAGCGGGGCATTTCCTTCTTGGGGCTGCTTTTTGTGGGCACCATCGTCGCTTGCGTGATGGTGGTGGGTGCCCAGATTTTTCCCACCGTGGTCGAGTACCAAGCGGTGGTAAAAGCGGTGAACAAGGCCAGTGCCGGCTCTACCGTGCCTGAGGTGCGCCTGATCTTCGAGAAGGCGGCTGCGATCGATGACATCACGTCCATCAAGCCGAAAGAACTGGAGGTCACCAAGGAGAATGACAAGGTCGTCGTTTCCTTCGCTTACGACAAGGAAATCCACCTGGTGGGACCGGGTTATCTGGTGCTGAAGTACCGCGGACGTTCGCGGTGAGCCTGCCTCCGGTCTTGCTGGCACTGCAGGAGCGGTTGCAGCACGAGTTTGCCGACCCGCAGTTGCTCGTCCAGGCGCTCACCCATCGCAGTTTCTCGGCCGATCACAACGAGCGCCTGGAGTTCCTGGGCGATTCGGTGCTCAACTTGGCCGTTGCCCACCTGCTCTACGAAGGCCTGAGCACTCTGCCTGAAGGCGATCTGTCACGGGTGCGAGCCAATCTCGTCAAGCAGGACACGCTTCATGGCCTGGCGCTGAGTCTCGGGCTGGCCGAGGCACTGCGCCTGGGCGAGGGCGAAATGCGCTCGGGCGGGCAACGGCGCCCGTCCATCCTGGCCGACGCGCTGGAAGCCGTGCTCGGCGCGGTCTACCTCGATGCCGGCTATGGTGTGGCGCAGGCCCTGGTGCGACGGCTGTTCGACGGTGTGGAGATCAAGGCCACCATGCAGGCGGCTGCGAAGGATCCGAAGACCGGCTTGCAGGAGTGGCTGCAGGCGCGCAAGATGCGGCTGCCCGCGTACCGGGTGGTGGAGACGCAGGGGGCCGCCCACCAGCAGACCTTCGATGTGGAATGCGAGATTGCCGAGCTGGGGTTGTCCGAGCGCGGCATCGGGGGTTCCCGGCGGGCGGGCGAGCAGGCTGCTGCTGCCGCCGTGCTGGAGATCCTGAAGACCCGGAACCCAAGATGAACGCTACAAAAAAGCAAGCAACCGATGACTTTTTGATGCTGGGAAACGCCGAAAATGGTCCGAAAAATGGCGATGGGGGCGAAAGCGCGTCTCCCGAGGGCAGACGCTGCGGCCTGATTGCCATTGTCGGCAAGCCCAACGTCGGCAAGTCGACGCTGATGAATGCCCTGGTCGGACAGAAGATCAGCATCACCTCGCGCAAGGCGCAGACTACGAGGCATCGGATCACGGGCATTGCCACCCGGGGCGCCACACAGTTCGTGTTTGTTGACACACCGGGCTTTCAGACGCTGCACAACACCGCGCTGAACAAGTCGCTGAACAAGACGGTTCAGGGCGCGGTGGGTGATGTGGATCTGGTGCTGTTCGTGGTGGAGGCGGGCAGCTTCACGCCGGCCGATGCACGCGTGCTGGCCTTGCTCAAGTCCGGCGTGCCGGCGCTGCTGATTGCCAACAAGCTCGACACGGTGCATCGCCGTTCCGAGATCGCGCCGTGGTTGCAGTCCATGCAGCAACGCCACCCGTTTGCAGAGTTTGTGCCCATGTCGGCCAAGAACGCCAAAGACATCGAGCGCCTGTTCGGAATCTGCGAAAAATACCTGCCCGAGCAGCCGTGGGCCTATGGCGAGGACGAGCTCACCGACCGCAGCGAGCGCTTCCTGGCCAGCGAGATCGTTCGCGAGAAGCTGTTTCGCTTCACTGGCGACGAACTGCCCTATACCTCCACGGTCGTGATCGACAAGTTCGAGGACGAGTTTGGCCGCAACAAGAGCCGGCTCGCACGCATTGCCGCCACCATCGTCGTGGAGCGAGACGGCCATAAGGCGATGGTGATCGGCGAGAAAGGCGAGCGGCTTAAGCGCATCGGCACCGAAGCGCGCCAGGAACTGGAGCGCCTGATGGATTGCAAGGTGTTTCTCGAATTGTGGGTGAAGGTCCGGTCGGGCTGGGCCGATGACGAGGCCCGCGTCCGGTCGTTTGGCTATGAGTAAAGTTGCCCCCACGCTTGTCACTTCGTGTACTGCGCTGCCCCCCGAGGGGGCTGGCCTTGGTTGGGGCGGCCCGGTGCGGCTACTGGCTGCCCGCATGTTTGTCATGTCTCGCTGAGCCGTGGCCGCCAAGCGCGTCACCGAAGAGCCGGCCTACGTCCTGCACCGCTACGACTGGAGCGAGTCCAGCCTGATTCTGGAGGTCTTCACCCGCCACCATGGGCGCATTGCCCTGGTGGCCAAGGGAGCGAAGCGGCCGAGCTCCAGCTTTCGCCCGGTGCTGCTGCCGCTGCAGCCGCTGCACCTGAGCTTTGGCGGCGATGGCGAGATCCGCACGCTCAAGGGTGCGGAGTGGGTGGGCGGGCATGTCATGCCCACGGGTGACGCCCTGCTGTCAGGCTACTACCTCAACGAACTTCTCTTGCGCTTGCTGGCGCGAGATGACCCCCACCCTGGTCTGTTCGACGCCTATGCGTCGGTGGTGCAGGTGCTGGCCGGGCACGGCAGCCCCACTGGCATTGGTCCTGCGTTGCAGGGCGAAGTCCTGCATGTGGCTCTGCGCGCGTTCGAACTATTGCTGTTGCGGGAGATCGGATTGCTGCCACTGCTCAATGCCCAGACACTCACGCTGGAGCCCCTGGCGCCCGAAGGCCGCTACTGCCTGGTGCCCGAGGGGGGGCTGCGCGCATTCCATGACGACGACCGCGCCAGCCTGCGCGGCGCCGAATGGGAAAGCCTGCAGGCCGCGCTCGGCGAGGGCGCCGCTTTCCTGTCCGTACTGCGCGCCAGCGGGCCGCTCATGTCGGAGTTGCGCCCGCAATTGCGCGCGCTGCTGAACTACCATTGCGGGGTCACTACGCTGCGCACGCGCCAGATGATGATGGATCTCCAGAATCTGTAAATGTGCGGCGCTGCAACCCCGCCCGCTTGCCCACCATGAAAACAGCCCTGTCGGTCAACCTGAACAAAGTCGCCCTGGTGCGCAACACGCGCCACCTGGGCATTCCCAGCCTCACCCGCGCGGCCACCCAATGCCTGCAGGCCGGTGCGCACGGCATCACCGTGCACCCGCGCCCGGACGAGCGCCACATCCGCGCGCAGGACGTGTTCGACCTTGCCGAGTTGCTGAAAGGCTGGCCCGACCGCGAATACAACATCGAAGGCAATCCCTTTCACAACCTGATGGACTTCGTGCGCCAGGTCCGCCCGCACCAGGCCACCTTTGTGCCCGACAGCGAGGGCCAGTTCACCAGCGACCATGGCTGGAGTTTCCCGGCCGATGCCGACCGCCTGCGACCGTTGATTGCCGAGTGCCGCGCGCTGGGGGTGCGGGTCAGCCTGTTCATGGACCCGCTGCCTGCGCAAATGGCGTTGGCCCGGACGGTGGGCGCCGACCGGGTGGAGCTCTACACCGAGCCCTATGCCGCCGCCTGGGGCCAGCCGGGGCAGGATGAGCAGTTGCGCCGGTACGCGGCGGCGGCGCGTGCCGCGCGGGATGCCGGCCTGGGCGTCAATGCCGGGCACGACCTGAGCCGTGACAACCTCACCGATTTCCTGCGCGCCGTGCCGGACGTGGCCGAGGTGTCGATCGGTCACGCGCTGATCGGCGACGCGCTGGAGCTGGGCTACACCGAGACTGTCAAGGGCTACCTCGCCTGCACCGATGCCGCGCGGGTGCGCGCCCCTTGAACGCTCACACATGATCTACGGCATCGGCACCGACATCTGCGACGTGCGCCGCATCCGCGCCAGTCTGGATCGCCATGGCGAGCGCTTTGCCCACAAGATCCTGAGTGATGCGGAGTTGGTCCAGTGGCGCGCCCGCAGCGCGCGCTGGCCCGAACGGGGCGTGCGCTTCCTGGCCACGCGGTTTTCTGCGAAAGAGGCCTTCAGCAAGGCGATCGGTCTGGGCATGCGCATGCCCATGAGCTGGCGCCTGTGCGAAGTCGGGAAGCTGCCCAGTGGAAAGCCAACCCTTGTGCTGCATGGGGGCCTGAAGGACTGGTTTGAGGCGAGGAGCCTCACCGCGCACGTCAGCGTGACCGACGAGACCGACTACGCCGCCAGTTTCTGCGTCGTGGAGACGAATTGAAGAAATATCTGCACCATCCCAGCGTCGATGGGTCACTGTTTGCTATCAATTGATGACTATTCGTACCTATATTCCGGAGCCTTTATGACGCACGCTGCCCCCGTCATCCTCGATATTGCCGGCACCCGGCTGACTGCTGCGGACCGCCAGCGCCTCGGGCACCCGCTCACCGGCGGGATCATCCTGTTTGCTCGCAACTGGGAGAGCCGCGCCCAACTCGACGCCCTGTGCGCCGAGATCAAACGCGTGCGGGGCGACCTGCTGATCTGCGTGGATCACGAAGGCGGGCGCGTGCAACGCTTTCGCACCGACGGTTTCACCCACCTGCCGCCGATGCGCGCTCTGGGCGAGCTCTGGATGCATGACGGTAAGGGCGGGCCCGGAAGCGGCGCGATGCGCGCCACCAACGCCGCCAGTGCCGCCGGCTACGTGCTAGCGGCCGAATTGCGCGCCTGTGGTGTGGACCTCAGCTTTACACCGGTCCTGGACTTGGACCATGGCGACAGTGCGGTCATTGGAGACCGCGCCTTCGCCCGCGACTCGCGCGTGGTCAGCCTGCTGGCCAAGAGCCTGATGCATGGCCTGCTGCGCGCCGGCATGTCCAACTGCGGCAAGCACTTTCCCGGTCATGGCTTTGTCCGGGCCGACTCGCACACCGACATCCCGGTGGACCGGCGCAGCCTCAAGGCCATCCTGGCCGATGACGCCGCGCCTTACGGGTGGCTCAACACCACGCTGGACAGCGTCATGCCGGCCCATGTGATCTATCCGAAGGTGGACGCACGGCCGGCCGGGTTTTCCAGTCGCTGGCTGAACGACATCCTGCGCCACCAGCTCGGCTTCGGAGGCGCGATCTTCAGCGACGACCTCTCGATGGCGGGCGCTCGTCAGATCGACGGCCGCGAGGTCACATACACCGAAGCGGCGGTGGCGGCTCTGGAAGCTGGGTGTGATCTGGTGCTGCTGTGCAACCAGAGCCTGGACGGCGGCGTCGCGGTCGATGCCTTGCTCGATGGCTTGGCCGAAGCCCAGCTCAAGGCGCGCTGGCAGCCCCGCGAGGCCAGCGAGATGCGGCGTCTGGCTCTGCTGCCGCACTCGCCGGCGCTGCCGTGGGATGACCTGATGTGCTCGCCCGAATACATCCATGCGCTGGAGCTGCTGCCTTGAAAGGCGCTGTACCAGCCCCATCTCCCGTTTTGCCGAACTCTTGGAGCCTTGCCGGCTCCGGCCTCATGTCCCTGATTTCTGATATGGCCAACCAGCTTGTCTCGTGGGTGCTGCGCCTGGTGTTCGGGCTTTTTGCCCTTGCGTTTGCCCTGAGCCTGCTGGCGGCCGGCCTGATCGCCGTGTTCTTCATGTTGCTGCGCTCGCTGCTGACCGGGCGCAAGCCGGCCCCGGTGATGGTCTGGCAACGCTACCGAGACGCTTCACGGGCGAGTTCAGAACGCTGGACGAACCGTACGAAACCCCCAGGTACACCAGGCCCATCGGGCGCGCCGACTGCACGGGGTGCGAGGCCGGCATCGGCCGATGTCGAGGATGTAACGCCGCGCGACATCCCGCCGCACTGAGGGTCGTTGGCCGCAAATGGTGACGCCTTGTTGGCGACACTGAATCTGTAAATGGACCCTCCGCCAGGCCCAGTGCGATGGGTGCCGCCGGTCAGGCTTCGCGTTTGCGCTCGGCGGCAGGTGCTTCGTTGCGCAGCGCCGGGAAGAGGATCACGTCGCGGATGCTGGCGCTGTCCGTCAGCAGCATCATCAGGCGGTCGATGCCGATGCCGCAGCCGCCGGCGGGCGGCATGCCGTATTCCAGCGCCCGCACGAAATCGTGGTCATAGAACATGGCTTCGTCGTCGCCGCTGTCCTTGGCGGCCACCTGGGCCATGAAGCGTGCGGCCTGGTCTTCGGCGTCGTTCAACTCGCTGAAGCCGTTGCCGAATTCGCGGCCGGTGATGTAGAGCTCGAAGCGCTCGGTGACCTCCGGGCGGGCGTCGTTGGCGCGCGCCAGCGGTGAAATCTCGGTCGGGTGTTCCATGATGAACGTGGGCTGCCAGAGCTTGTCTTCCACCGTTTCTTCAAAGTACAGCACCTGCAGGCTGGCCAGGCTGCGCGTGGACAGCTTGTCCTTGGCCTCGGTCATGCCGAGCTTCTTCAGCGCACTCATCAGCCAGGTGGCGTCGTCCACATGGGCGCCGGCTTCCGTGTGCTGGAAAATCGCCTCGCGGATGGTCATGCGCACGAAGGGTTGGGAAAGATCCACCTCGCGGCCCTGGTAGGTCAATAGCAGCGTGCCGACCGCCTTCACGGCCGCATCGCGGATCAGGGCCTCGGTGAAGTCCATCAGGTCCAGGTAGTTCCAGTAGGCCGCGTAGAACTCCATCATGGTGAACTCGGGGTTGTGGCGCACCGAGATGCCTTCGTTGCGGTAGCTGCGGTTGATCTCGAACACCCGCTCGAAACCGCCCACCAGCAGGCGCTTGAGGTACAGCTCCGGCGCGATGCGCAGGAACATCTCCTGATCGAGCGCGTTATGGTGCGTCTTGAACGGCTTGGCGTTGGCGCCACCCGGGATCGGGTGCAGCATCGGCGTCTCGACCTCCAGGAAATCGTTCGTCACCATGAACTCCCGGATGCCGCTGACAGCCCGGCTGCGCGCGGCAAAGCGTTTGCGGGCTGCCTCATCGGTCATCAGGTCCACATAGCGCTGACGGTATTTGACCTCCTGGTCGGCGATGCCATGGAACTTGTCGGGCATGGGGCGCAGGCTCTTGGTCAGCAGGCGCAAGCTGGTGACGTGCAGCGAGAGCTCTCCAGTGCGGGTACGGAACAGGTGGCCCTCGGCGCCGACGATGTCGCCAAGGTCCCAGTGCTTGAAGGCGGCGTAGCGTTCCTCGCCGATGTCGTCGCGCGTCACGTAGATCTGGAAACGGCCCGAGCTGTCCTGCAGCGTGGCGAAGCTGGCCTTGCCCATTACGCGTTTGAGCATCATGCGACCGGCGATCTTGGCGGAGATCGGCGCCGTGCCCTCGGCGGCCAGTTCTTCCGCAGTTTTTTCGCCGTGCGCGGCCAGCAGGGCGGTGGCGTGGTCCTCGGGCTTGAAGTTGTTGGGGAAGGCCACGCCCTTGCCCTGGGCTTGGGCTTCGCGCAGCGCCTTGAGCTTTTCGCGGCGCTCGGCGATGAGCTGGTTTTCGTCCTGGGGGGCTGGCGTGTTTTGAGGGTCAGACATGGGGAACCGTGGGTTGAGGCCCGGCACCGAGGTGCCGCGCGGGAGGCATTTCTTGCCTAAACCCTATATTTTAGTTTTTTGCACACGACTGCCCGCGGCAGGCCATGGGCGTCAATCGATAATTCAGGCCATGTTTCTCAAAGCTGGCGCGCTGTCCCTTGCCCTGCTGCTGGCCAGCCGGCTGCTGGGCCTGGCGCGCGAGTCGGCGCAGGCGGCAGCCTTTGGCACCTCGGGCCTGGGGGATGTGGCTGTGCTGATGCTCGCGCTGCCTGACTGGCTGGCAGGATTGCTTGCCAGCGGCGCCTTGGCTTACGTGCTGTTGCCGCACTGGGCAAAGCAGGCACCGGCGGCGCAGGCCGCGACGCAGCGCGCCGTGGCTTTGGCCCTGCTGGCGCTGGGCGGCATGCTGGGGCTGGCGATCTGGATCGGCCGGGGGCCACTTGTCGTTCTGTTGGCGGCGGGACTGGCGCCGGATTTGCGCGGCCTGGCCGGCCAGTCGCTGGGCTGGAGCGCGCTGGCGCTTCCAGCCGCGCTGCTGGCCGCGCTGTGGGCCACGCGCCTGCAGCATGAGCGCGACTTCGTCGGAATGTACGGCGCCAATCTGGTGGTCAATGGGGTGCTGGTGGCTGCTCTTTTATTGATAGCTTTCAATGACCCTTCGACGCAGGGATTGGTCCAATTGGGCGGGTATTTCCTGCTGGCGATGGGGTTGCGGCTCGGCTGGCTTTTTTGGCGGCAGCGCGCCCGGCCGGGGCTTGCGGCAGCGGTCATCAGACGCGACGAAACCATGCCCGAGATCCGGAACGAGGCCCCCGGCATGCAAAGGCCGGGTTTGCCCCTGGTAGCTGACCCAAGGCAGCGCTCGGTGCCCACCCCGGCGCATCTGCCGGCGACCTCGGTGTGGCTGTGGGCCGCGCTGTCCGCCGGCCTGCCGCTGGCGCTGCCGTTCGCGGCGCGTTCCATGGCGTCAAGCGGCGGGGAGGGCGCGCTGGCCACCTTCAACTATGCCTGGAAACTGGTCGAGCTGCCCCTGATACTGGCGATTCAGCTGGTGGCAACGCTGGCGTTTCCAGCCATCACCCAGGCATTCGCCAGGGACGCTGGTGCGGCAGGACAGCCCGGCGCCGACGCCACGCAAGCGGTCCGAAATGCCTTTGCACTTGCCTGGACGCTGGCCTGCGCAACAGCAGCAGGGCTGCTGCTGGGCGCGCCGGCGCTCACCCAGCTGCTGTTCGGCTGGGGTCGCATGGGGCCGGATGCGCTCGCGCGCGTGGCGGCCTGGGGCGCCGCGGGCGCCTGGGGGCTGCTGCCGCAGGCGCTGATCGCCGTGGCGCTGACCGTGCTGGCCACGCAGGGGCGCATGCGCTGGGCGGCGGGGGCTTATGCCCTGGCCTTGGGCGCGTTGCTGGCTGCGGCGGGCTGGGCCGGCGGCGATGGGCTGCGGCTGATGGGGGCGCTCAACGCGGTGCTGGCCGGGGTGGCCTTGGGCATCCTGGTCGCCCTGGGTCCGGTGGTGCGGCGCTGGCTGCCGGCACGGCTGATGGTCGTGACGGGCGCTGCGCTGGGGATGCTGGCGCTGGCGCAGGCGGCCGGCGCCTTGCCGGCGTCTGCGGGGCAAGGCATGCCTGCCCTGGCCCTGGCCCTGGCGGCAGCGCTGGCCATGGTGGGGCTCGGGGCGATGGCCGGACCCGATCTGCGGCAGGCGCTGCGGCGATAATCCGGCGCTGCCATGATCGAACTGTTCCAGATCACCAACGACCCCGATTTTGCGCGCCGCTGCGACGCTCTGGATGGCGTGCGTGTCTTCGTCGATCTGGAGCGCCTGGGCAAGGCCGAACGCCAGGCTGGGCGCAACACCTTCATCAGCGTGCACCAGATGGACGACGTGGCGCGTGTGAAGGCCGTTCTGAAGCGCGCCCGGCTGATGGTGCGCGTGAACCCGATGAACCCGGACAGTGCGGCCGAGGTGCAGGCCGTGCTGGCACGCGGTGCCGACCTGCTGATGCTGCCGATGTTCACCGGCGGCGAGGAGTTGCGGGCGTTTTCCGCGCTGGTGGCCGGCCGGGCGCCCCTCGTTGCGCTGCTGGAAACGGCGAGCGCGCTCGCCACGCTGGACGACTGGATCGGCACGCCGGGCCTGCACGAGGTGTTCGTGGGCTTGAACGACCTGCATCTTTCCCTCGGACTGCATTTCATGTTCGAGCCGCTCGCGCTGGGCATCGTCGAGCGCGTCGCCCGGGCCGCCCAGGGCCACGGCCTTCGCTTCGGTTTTGGCGGCATCGCGCGCCTCGATGAAGGCCTGCTGCCTGGGCGCGACGTGCTGGCCGAGCACCTGCGGCTCGGCTCGCAGGCGGTGATCCTGTCGCGCACGTTTCACCGGCCCGACGAGCCCGGCAGCGCGGCGCATCCGTTCGAGGCCGAGGTGGCAGCACTGCGGCGGGCGGAAGCCGAACTGTCGCGCCGCACGGCAACGCAGGTCGAGCAGGACCGGGTGCGTATCGCCGCGGTGATTGAAGGCATTGGCGCTGCCATGGCGCGGCGCGCTGCGGAGGCCGCCGCTTGAAGCGCACCCTGGACCTCGCCCTGTCCCTGGTGGCCCTGCTGATCCTGAGCCCCGTGCTGTTCGGCGCAGCGCTGGCGATAGCGCTTGAAAGCGGCTTTCCGGTCCTGTTTCGTCAGACCCGGCTCGGCCTGCACGGGCGCGAGTTCGGCATGTTGAAGTTCCGCAGCATGGTGAAGAACGCGGCGTCCATCGGCCCGTATTTCACGTCCACCAGCGACCCTCGCGTCACCCGGGTGGGCCGCTTTATCCGCCGCACCAGCATCGACGAGCTTCCGCAGATCCTGAACGTGCTGCGCGGCGACATGAGCCTGGTCGGCCCGCGCCCCGACGTGCCGGCGCAGCGGGCGCTCTACAGCGACGCCGACTGGGCGCAGCGCTGCAGCGTGCGGCCCGGCATCACCGGGCTGGCCCAGGCGCTGCTGCGTTCCGAGGGGACCGAGGCGCAGCGTCTGGCACTGGACCTGCGCTACACGCGCGAGATGTCGGTAGGGTTCGACCTGAAGATCATGGCGTGGACGCTGGGGCGCCTCACGGGCAAAGGGAGCAACTGATGAGCGTCCACGCCCGTCCTTTCTTGGTTTCGCTGCCCTCCGGGGGGGTGCGGGCCCTCCTTGGCGCGGCCCGGCGGGAGGCCTGAGCCATGTGCGGCATCTTCGGCTACTGGGATCGCTCGCGCCAGCCGCTGCAGGACGGCGTCCTGCGCGCGATGGCGCAGAGCCTCGTGCACCGCGGCCCGGACGATGAGGGCATCTGGCACCCGGCCGCGCGCGGTGTGGCCATCGGCAACCGGCGCTTGTCCATCATCGACATCGGCGGCGGCCACCAGCCCTTTGTCAGCGACGACGGGCAGATCGCCGTGGTGCAGAACGGCGAGATCTTCAACCATGTGGAATTGGCCGCCGAGCTGCGCGCGCAGGGTGTCCTGCTCCGGAGCGCGTCGGACACCGAGGTCATCCTGCGCCTCTACGAGCGCGAAGGCATCGCCTGCCTGAAGCGCCTGAACGGCATGTTCGCGATCGCCATCGACGATGCGCGCGAGGACGCGCTGTACCTGGCGCGTGACCGCATCGGCGTGAAGCCGCTCTACGTCATGGACGACGGCCAGCGCATGTTGTTTGCTTCGGAAATCAAGGCTTTCTGGCAGGTTCCCAGCGCCCCCTGGTCTTCATCTGCTATCGATCTGGAAGCGATTCACCACTACCTCACGTTCAACTACATCCCCGCGCCGTGGACGGCCTACCAGGGCGTCAAGCATGTGATGCCCGGCATGTGGATGAAATTCACGCGCGGCGGGCCGGTGCAGACCTGGCGTTGGTGGAGCCTGGCCGACCAGCGCGAGCAAGACTATGGTTTCGACGACTGGGCGGCGGAATTCATGGCCCTGCTGGACGACGCCACGCGCATTCGCCTGCGCGCCGACGTGCCCTTCGGCGCCTTCTTGTCGGGTGGCGTCGATTCGAGCACCATCGTCGGCCTGATGGCGCGCCACGTGGACCGGCCGGTCAAGACCTTCTGCATCGGCTTCGCAGACCCGCGCTATGACGAGTCGGCGTTCGCCTTGCAGGCGGCACAGCGCGTCGGCTGCGAGCACACCTGCGAGATCGCCAAGCTCAACATGCTGGCGCAGTGGCCGCGCGTGCTGCACCACCTCGACCAGCCGCATGGCGATGCGTCTTTCATGCCCACGCTGCGTGTCAGCGAACTGGCGGCGAAACATGTGAAGGTCGTGCTGACCGGCGACGGTGGCGACGAGCTGTTTGCGGGGTACGACAAATACGCTGCTTTTTTCGCGCAACCCGATTCGGCTTCCCTGTCGGCAGACGCGTTCCAGCGCCGCTACTTCGATTCGATCTCGCTGTTTTCGCCGGCGTCCAAGCTGGCGCTGTACCGGCCCGAAGTCCGCCGGCAACTCGAAGGCATCGACAGTTTCACCGCCGCCGCCAAGCCCTGGTTCGACGAGGCGCAGCACTTCGATCGCGTGAACCAGGCGCTGTACCTGGACATGCAGCTGCTGCTGTCCGGCAACAACCTGGTCAAGCCCGACCGGATGGGCATGGCGGTGAGCATCGAGGCGCGCACGCCGTTCCTCGACTGGCGCATGATGGAGTTCGCCTTCCGCTCCCGGGGCACGACCAAGCTCTCGGCGCAGGGCGACAAGAAGCACTGGTTCAAGCGCGCCGCCGCACCATTGATCGGCGAGGACCTGGCGTACCGCACAAAGCAGATGTTCACCGTGCCCGTGGGCGACTGGTTCCGCCATGGGAGCTACACTTGGCTGCGCGACACCTTGCAGGGCAGCGATTTGATCGCAAAACTGTTCGAGCCTGCCGTCGTGGCGGCGATGCTGGAGCGGCATCGCACCGGCGACGCCAACTTCACGCGCGAACTGCGGGCCCTGGCGGCGCTGGCGCTGTGGGCGGCCGACGGCGCTGCCGGGCCGGCCTACCCATGAAAAAGGTGCTGTTTGTGGCCTACGGTAGCGGCCACATCAAGATGGTCGTACCCCTGGCACAGGCGCTGGCGGCCAATGGCATGGCCAAGCCCGTGGTGCTGGCGCTGACGACGGCGGCACCCGTGGCCCGCGCGGCCGGCCTGGAAGTGCTCCAGTTCAGGGACTTCGTCACCGAAGCCGATGGCGCGGCACTGGCGCTGGGGCTGCAAATGATGCAGGGGCTGGGCGGGCCAGCGGCCGATCCGCAGGAGACCGTCGCTTACCTTGGCCTGTCCATGGCCGATCTGATCGCTGATGTGGGGCCTGAAGAAGCCGGGCTGGCCTACCGGCAATTCGGACGCCAGGCGTTCTTGCCAGTCCGGACCTTGCATCGCATCCTGCGCCAGGTGGCGCCCGATCTGGTGGTCTGCACGAATTCGCCCCGGGCAGAACGGGCGGCCGTGCTGGCAGCCCGGCAACTCGGCATTCCGTCCATTTGCGTGGTGGACCTGTTCGCCATCGATGAAGTCAAATGGATTGGCGCACCCGATTATGCGGACCAGGTCTGTGTCCTGAACGAATCCGTGCGGCAGTTCCTGATAGCGGCAGGGCGTTCGCAGGACCAGGTGGTCGTGACAGGAAATCCGGGTTTCGATGCGCTCAATGCCCCGGCAGCGCTGGCGCAGGGGCGGCAGATCCGCGAGCAACGTGGCTGGCTGGACCGCCACGTCATCCTGTGGCCCACCCAGGTTGAACCGGCGTTTCACCCTTTTGACGGCCGCCCGGGCGACCCGACCCTGCCACAGCGCGCGCTGGCCGCGGTGATGCAGTGGGTGCTGTCCCGCACGGACTGCGTGCTGTGCATCCGCCCCCGAGCGGGTGAGGATTTGCCGGTGTTTCCCGCAGATCCCCGCATTGTGCTCACCGGCCAGGACTGGCCGCTGGCGTCCCTGCTGCACGCCACCGATCTGGTCGTCACGCTCACTTCAACCGTCGGGCTCGAAGGTCATCTGGCCGGGTGCCGACTGATTCAGGTGCTGGGCTCGGTCTTCGATCAGGCCATGCCGCTGGCGCGCTATGGCATCGCCGACGCTGCCGTACCGGTGGCTGAGATTTCCCAGGCGCTGGAACGCTGGATCGGCGCCCCCCGTCTGGCCGTGCAGGGGCAGGTACCCGCGACCCGGCAGGTGCTTGCCGTCATGGGCAGATTCCTATAATCCACAAGGCTTGCTTTCAGGATCGCTGGAAGTCAGCGGTTTCTTCTGCAACAGCCCTCACTCAAAGCCGAATGTCACTCATCCCCAACCCCGTTTCCGTTGATTTTTCGGCATTTGACGCCAGCGATGACGACGCGCGGGTCATGTACGGTTTGCCGCGTTATTTGCATTTCTGCAAAAAGTGTGTGATCTCCAACCAGCGGCCCAACTCGGCCGTGGAGTACCAGCACACCAAGGCCAGCAAGAAGGCCACGATTGCGTTTGACGAAGAAGGGGTCTGCGATGCCTGCCGTTTTGCCGAGCAGAAGCACGGCACGATCAACTGGAAGGACCGGGAAGACCAGCTGGCTGTCCTGTGCGACAAGTTTCGCAGCCAGTCGGGTTACGATTGCCTGCTGCCCGGTTCTGGCGGCAAGGACAGTTTTTATGCCTCGCACATCCTCAAGACGCGCTTTGGCATGCACCCGTTGACCGTGACCTGGGCGCCCCATGTCTACACGGAATGGGGCTGGAAGAACTTCCAGTCCTGGCTGCACGCGGGGTTTGACAACTACCTCATGACGCCCAACGGCCGGGTGCACCGTCTGCTGACCCGCCTGGCCGTGGACAACCTGTTCCACCCCTTCCAGGCGTTCATGTTCGGCCAGAAATCACTGGCGCCCAAGATGGCCTTGCTGCACGACATTCCGTTCGTGGTGTACGGCGAGAACGAAGCTGAATACGGCAACCCGATCGGCGACACCACGAGCGCGCAGCGTGACTGGTCGTACTTCACGTCGGCCAACAAGGCGGAAATCTATCTGGGCGGCACGTCGGTGCAAAGCCTGTATGACGATTTCGGACTGGAAGAGCAGGATCTGCTGCCCTATTTGCCGGCAGACCCTGCGCAGATGCAGCGCAAGCAGGTCGAGGTGCATTACCTGGGCTACTACCTCAAGTGGCATCCGCAGAGCTGTTATTACTACGCGGTGGAGCATGGCGGTTTCGAGGCGTCGCCTGAACGCACCCCTGGCACGTACAGCAAATACAACAGCATCGATGATCGTATTGACGATTTCCATTACTACACCACCTTCACCAAGTTCGGCATCGGCCGCGCCACGTACGACGCCGCGCAGGAAATCCGCTCGGGCGACATCAACCGCGACGAGGGCGTTGCGCTGGTGCGGCGCTATGACGGCGAGTTCCCCGAGCGTTTTGCAGACGAAATCTTCCGCTATCTGAGCATTCCGGAGAAGGAGTTCGGGCGCGCCAGCAAGATGTTCGAGGCGCCGGTCATGGACCGCGACTATTTCATGCGGCTGGCCGACACCTTCCGCTCGCCGCACCTCTGGAAGCGCGAGAACGGCCAGTGGAAACTGCGCCACACCGTGTTTGACGGCGTCTGAAGCGCACTTATGGCGGGTTTGCGCATCATCCCCCGGCTCGACATCAAGGGTCCCAATCTGATCAAGGGCATCCGGCTGGAAGGACTGCGCGTGGTTGGCGACCCGCATGCGTTTGCCTTGCGTTATTACGCGCAGGGGGCTGACGAAATGGTGTTCATGGACATCGTGGCCAGCCTTTACCAGCGCAACAGCCTGTCGGACATCATCCGGCGAGCGGCGAACCAGATCTACATTCCGATCACCGTGGGCGGAGGCATTCGCTCGCTGGACGACGTGGACAACATGCTGCGCTCCGGGGCTGACAAGGTGGCCATCAACACGGCAGCCATCGCGCGGCCGGCGTTGATTACCGAGGTGGCGCGCCGTTTCGGTTCGCAATGCATGGTGCTGTCGGTGGAGGCCAAGCGCACCGGGCCGGGGCGCTGGGAGGCCTACACCGACAATGGCCGGGAGCACACCGGCCTGGACGTGATCGACTGGATTGCCCAGGCCGTGGGACTTGGCGCCGGAGAGATTCTGTTGACGGCGGTGGACCAGGAGGGCACACGCAAGGGGCTCGACATCGAGTTGCTGCGCGCAGTCAACGCGCGCGTCAACGTGCCGGTCATCACCAGCGGCGGCTTTGGCGAACCGGCGGACCTGAGGCGCGCCAGCGACGCTGGCGCATCTGGCGTGGCAATCGCCGATGCCCTGCACTGGGGTCGCATGACAGTGCCTGAAATCAAGCAGCAGGCGCGAGCGCTGGGCGTGGAAGTGCGATTGTGAGCGGTCGCCACGTCACTGTGATCGACTATGGCATCGGCAACCTGCTCAATGTGGTGCGGGCGCTGGAGCACTGCGGGGCCAGCGTGCAGGTAGCCGATCAGGCCGCGCTAATGACCACTTTGCCGGACCGACTGGTGCTGCCCGGCGTGGGCGCGTTCGCGGACGCCATGGCCGAACTGCGTTTGCGCGGCTTTGATGAGTTGGTCAAGCGCTATGTCGATACCGGGCGTCCTTTTCTGGGCATCTGCGTGGGGGCGCAATTGCTCTTTGAAGTGGGTGAGGAGCATGGCGATCACATCGGGCTGGGGCTGATTCCCGGCCGGGTACAGCCTGTGCCCGCAGTCGACCCGGACGGGAGGCCACTGCGTGTGCCGCACATCGGCTGGAGCGGTCTGGCGCGTCCGCCCGCGCGTGCGTCGTGGGACGGCACGATCCTGGCGTCGGTACAACCCGGCGAGGCCGTGTACTTCGTGCATTCCTACGCGCCGGTGCCCACGCATGAAGCGCACCGGCTTGCGGATACGGATTACCACGGCGTGCGTATCTGCGCGGCCGTGGCGCGCGACCAGATTTACGGGTGCCAATTTCATCCCGAACGCAGCGCCGAAGCGGGTCTGGGCATTCTCGGCCAGTTCCTTTCATTGTGAGGGCGCGCATGCGGTTACCCAGGACCATCGCCACCATCTGCGCCCGCGGCGGCAGCAAGGGACTGCCTGGCAAGAATATTCGTGACTTCGCCGGCAAGCCGCTGATTGTCCATTCGATCGAGCAGGCGCTCGCGTGTCCGGAGATCGATGCGGTGTACGTGTCGACCGATGACGAAGCCATTGCCGCCGTCGCGCGAGCGGCCGGCGCCACGGTTCCTTATTTGCGACCCGCCGAACTTGCTGGCGACTGCGCGCCGAAACTCCCGGTGATTGAGCACCTGGTTCGTTTTCTGGAGCGACAAGGGCAAGCAGTAGTCCGGGTCGTGGACCTGCAACCGACCTCCCCATTGCGTGATGCCGCGGACATTTCTGCAGCGCTGCGGGCGCATCCCGAGGCAGATCTCGTTGTCAGTGTCAAGGACGCGGCGGACAACCCCTATTTCAACCTGGTGGAGCGGGGCGACGGGGGCTGGGTGCACCTGAGCAAGGGGCAGGGCAGCACCCGCCGCCAGGAGGCGCCGGCAGTTTACGCCTTGAACGGCTCCATCTATGTCTGGCAGCGTGCGGCGCTGGCTCATGCGGCGATCCACGGCCTCTGGAGCGTTCACATCGCCCCGTTCGTCATGCCGCGCTGGAAATCCGTCGATATCGACGATCTGGAGGACTTTGAGCACGCGCTCTGGCTCTACCGGCGTCACGCAGAAAGCACTCCATGATTGCAACCGTCCCGCCAGTGTTCGTCATCGCCGAAGCCGGCGTCAACCACAATGGGGATCTGGCACTGGCCCTGCGCCTGTGTGACGCCGCGCGGCAGGCCGGTGCCGATGCCGTCAAGTTCCAGACGTTTCGCGCCGAGGATCTCGTCGTGCCTGGCGCACCGACGGCGCAATACCAGGCCCGCGAGACCGGCGAAGTCGACCAGTTCGTCATGCTGCAGCGGCTGGAGCTGTCTTTGCAACAGCATCAGCTGATCAAGGCGCATTGCGACAGCATCGGCATTGAGTTCTTCTCGACCCCGTTCTCCGTCGATGCGGTGGATTTGCTGGTCGGACTGGGCGTGAAGCGGCTCAAGTTGTCTTCAGGCGAACTGACCCATCGCGCCCTGGTGGAGCACGCCGCCGCCACGAAGCTGCCGCTGCTCATGTCCACGGGCATGGCCACGATGGAGGAAATCATCGAAGCGGTCGGCTGGGTGCGGGCGGCCCGCGGTCATCTGGACGCGGTGGTCGTGCTGCATTGCACCTCGGCCTATCCGGCGCCTGACGAAGCCCTGAATCTCAGCGCCATGCGCCAGATGGCCGAGAAGCTGGGCGTGGCCATCGGGTATTCGGACCACAGTCTCGGCATCGAAGCGCCGCTGGCGGCAGTGGCGCTGGGCGCCACGGTGATCGAGAAGCACCTGACGCTGGACTGCGCCATGCCCGGCCCGGACCATAGTGCCTCGCTGGAGCCCGATGACTTTGCCCGCATGGTGCACGGCATTCGCCGGGTCAGCGCCATGCTGGGCGATGGCGTCAAGGCGCCGCGCGCCGACGAACTGGACACGGCCCGGGTGGCGCGACGCAGCGTCGTGACGACCCAGGCCATTGCGGCAGGCACGGTGCTGACCGCCGGGATGCTGGCCTGCCGGCGCCCGGCGACCGGCATTGCCCCGCGCGAACTGCCGGGGCTGGTGGGGCGGCGCGTGCGCCAGGCGATGGGTCCGGGCGCCGTTCTGCAGTGGGATCACATCGAGACGGCCCCCCGCTGATGCCGAGCCCGTCCGCCCATCGGCGCAAGCTGGTCTACCTGAGCGGCACGCGCGCCGACTTCGGCTTGATGAAATCCACGCTGCAGCGCCTGGCGCTGGAGTTCGATCTGGGCGTGGCCGTGACGGGCATGCACCTGGACGCACGTTACGGCCATACCGTGGACGAGATTCGCGGCGCGGGCTTTGAGGTGTGCGGGGAGATTGCGGTGGACGTGGGCAGCCGGACGCCACAGAGCATGGCGGCCGGTGTCGGGGAATGCCTCAAGGGCGTCACGGATCTTCTGGTGCGCGAGCGGCCCGACATGCTGTTGCTGCTCGGCGACCGTGGCGAAATGCTGGCCGGTGCGATCGCCGCACTGCATCTTGGCATCGTCTGCGTGCATGTGCATGGGGGCGAGCGCTCGGGCACCGTGGATGAGCCGGTGCGCCATGCGATCTCCAAGCTGAGCGGGTATCACCTGGTTGCCACCCGTGAATCGCGGGAACGATTGATCCGCATGGGCGAAGCGCCGCAACGCATCTTTGTCACCGGCGCGCCGGGCCTCGACGGGCTCGAGGCCGACGCCGCAATGGACGCGCAGGAATGCCGTGCGAGGCTCGGCCTGCCGAAGGAAGGAGCGTTCGCGCTGGCGGTGTTCCACCCGGTGGTGCAGCAGGCCGGCGATGCCTACGCGCAGACCGCAGCGATGCTGCAGGCGTTGTCGGACGTGAACCTGCCGGTGCTGTGGCTCGAACCCAATGCCGATGCCGGCTCGCTCGAGGTGCTGCGCGCGCTCGATGCGCTGGCGTTGCCGAGTGGCTCTCGCCGGGTGAAGCACCTGGCCCGCCCAGTGTTTTGCGCCGCGATGCGCCACTGCACTGTGATGGTGGGCAATTCGTCGGCCGGCATCATTGAGGCGGCGTCTTTTGGCACGCCAGTGGTCAATGTGGGCGACCGGCAGCGGCTGCGCGAACGCAATGCGAACGTGACCGATGTGGGTAACGGAGCCGTCACCATAGCCGCCGCACTGCAGGTGGCGATCGCGCATGGCCGGTGGGCGTGTGACAATCGATATGGGGATGGTCGGGCCGGCGAGCGCATCGCCACGCTGTTGCCGAGCCTGCCGCTCGATGCCTCCGTCCTCGAAAAAACCAATACCTACTGACAGCCCTTCCGTCGTGCCTGCGCCATTCGCCCCCCATCCCCTGCCTGCTGCGGCAGCAGCGCCTGCGTCGCTGCTGCTGTTCGGCGCGGGCGGCCATGCCCGTGTGGTGGCCGATGCGGCGCTCCTGTGCGAGGGGCGAGGGCGGATCTTCGGCTCCGACCGTGATCCCTTGCGTTGCCGTGGCGAACTGGTGCCGGGGGTGGACTTGCTGCTTGTCGGCGACGCGATGCTGAGGGATCTTTCAGCCGTTCACATCGCCATTGGCAGCAATGCAGCTCGGGAGAAGGAAGCCGGCGCATGGGGCCATGAACGCCTGGCGACCGTGATGCATCCGGCTGCGATGGTATCGCCGCTAGCCGCCATCGGCCGCGGCTGTTTTGTGGCGGCTGGCGCCATTGTGGGTCCTGGTGCGTTGCTGGAAATGGGCGTGATCGTGAATCATGGCGCCGTCGTCGATCATGACGTGCAGCTTGGCGCGTTCTGCCATGTGGCGCCGAACGCGACGCTCGGCGGTTCGGTGCGCGTCGGACAACGCGTGCTGGTCGGCGCCAGCGCGGTGGTGCTGCCGGGGATCGTGATAGCCGACGACGTGGTGGTCGGCGCAGGTGCCGTGGTGCGGGCGCCACTGCTTTCGGCGGGGACCTATGTGGGTGTTCCAGCAAGGAAAATCGGATGAACAGCAACGATTTCAGGGCCCTGTGCGTGCAGCCCGACTGTACGCTGCACGATGCCTTGCAACGCATGGATCAGACCGCACGCGGCATCCTTCTGGTGCTGTGGGAGGACGGTCGGCTTGCGCGCACGCTGACCGATGGTGACCTGCGCCGGGCGCGGCTGCAGCAGCTGGGCGATGAGCTGACGGTGGCAGCCCTGCCCGAACAAGCCGCTCTCACCGTCGGTGAGGATGTCGCCGCCCCCGCTGTTCTGGCGCTGATGGATGCCCACCAGATAGACCATGTTCCCGTGGTGGATGGCGCGGGGCGGCCGGTCGATCTGGTGCTTCGCCGCGAACTTTCGCAGCGCATCTGGCTGTCGTCGCCGCACCTGGGCGACGAGGAAGCCGCCTTTGTCGAGAACGCCTTCCAGACTAACTGGATCGCACCACTCGGCCCGCACGTGGATGGTTTCGAGCGCGAACTCGCCGCGCACGTCGGCGTCGGTCATGCCGCGGCCCTGAGCTCGGGCACGGCGGCAATCCACCTGGGCCTGCTGCTGCTCGGTGTGCAACCTGGCGACACGGTGTTCTGCTCCTCGCTGACCTTTGTCGGCAGTTGCAACCCCATACTCTACTGCGGTGCGCGGCCGGTGTTCATCGATTCGGAGCCCGAAACCTGGAACATGTCGCCAGTCGCGCTGGAGCGTGCCTTTGACTGGGCACGGCGCGAGAATCGCCTGCCGCGCTGCGTCATCGTCGTCAACCTGTACGGCCAGAGCGCTGACATGGATGCCCTGGCGCCGATTTGTGAAAATTATGGCGTGCCCATCCTCGAGGATGCGGCCGAGTCTCTCGGTGCGCGCTACAAGGGACGGTCCAGCGGTACTTTCGGCCGCCTGGCGGTGTACTCCTTCAATGGCAACAAGATCATTACCACCTCGGGCGGCGGCATGCTGGTGGCCGATGATCCCGATCTGGTGGTGCGCGCGCGCAAGCTCGCCACCCAGGCGCGTGAACCGGCGCGCCACTACGAACATGTGGAGGTGGGTTTCAACTACCGCATGAGCAACGTGCTGGCGGGCATCGGCCGCGGACAGTTGCGGGTTCTGGAGCAGCGCGTGGCGCAACGGCGCCAGGTGTTTGACCGCTATCGGGCGGCTCTGGCCGACCAGGCGCAACTGCAGTGGATGCCCGAGCCGCCGGGCTACCATTCCACGCGCTGGCTGACCTGCTTCACGCTGGACGGCCCGGAGGCGGCCCTCAAATGCGACCTGATCATGAAATTCCTGGAGCGCCACGCCATTGAAGCGCGGCCGGTCTGGAAGCCGATGCATCTGCAACCGCTGTTTGACGGCGCGCCGTATTTTGCGCACCGGGTTTCTGTGGATGTTTCGGCGCGACTGTTTGAATCCGGCATTTGTCTGCCGTCGGGCTCCAACCTGACGCCGCAGCAGCAGTATCGCGTGATCCAGTTGTTGCGGCGTGCCCTGGCGATGGCCGAGGATCGGCATGCCCTTGCGTAAGGAGTCCCTGCTGCTGTTGCTGGTGGACATGGCGCTGGTGCTGCTGGCGTGGTGGGCGGCGTTCTGGCTGCGCTTCAACCTCGACATTCCGCCGGAGTTCGAGGCACTCGCCGTGCAGACTACAGGTTGGGTGCTGCCGTGCTATGCGCTGGGCCTGCTGATCTCGCGGGTGTATCGGCATGTCTGGAGTTATATCGGCTTGCCGGAGTTGCGCCAACTCGGCGCCGGCGTACTCCTCGGCGGGCTGATCTTGGCCGCTGTCTTGCTGATGCTAAGGTTCCCCAACTTCCCCCGCTCTGTGCTGGTGCTTCATCCTCTCCTTGTGCTGGTGTTTCTGGGGGCGGCCCGCGCAGGGTGGCGCACCTTTTCAGAGCGCACCACCCCCTCTGCGGGTGAGCGACCGCTGTTGATTGTCGGCACATTGCAGGATGCGGCGGACGCCTTGCGCACACTCAAGGGGTCGGGCAACTGGCGCGCTGCGGGGATTGTTTCGCCGGTGCTGGCGGAGCAAGGGCGATCCCTGCAAGGCGTGGAGGTACTGGGCAGCGTGAACAATCTGGCAGATATTGCCGAGGAGGTGGGGGTTCATACCGCCTTGATGGCCATTGCGCCAGGGGCGCCTGGACGGCGCGATGTCTTGTTGCGATCCGCCGAGGCTGGGCTGTCGCTCATGACGCTGCCACGGGCCGATGAATGGCTGCGGCAGGAGGGGCCCAGTCCGCGCAAAGTCGAACTTGAAGACCTGTTGGGCCGCGACCCGGTGCAGCTTGACGTCAAGGGTCTTTCTGAGCTGCTTTCGGGCCAGACCGTACTTGTCACCGGCGCTGGTGGTTCCATCGGCTCGGAACTGTGCCGGCAGATCGCCCGCTTTGGTGTTTCGCGCCTGGTCTGCGTGGATGTGTCCGAATACGCGATCTACCAGCTGGAGCAGGAGCTTCGCGCGGCGCATCCGCAGATGCAGGGCATTTACTACACGGCCAACGTGCGCGAGTCGGCCCGGCTGGAGGCGATCGCCCAGGCGAACAAACCGTCGGTAGTTTTCCATGCGGCGGCCTACAAGCACGTGCCGCTGATGGAGGAACTCAACGAGATCGAGGCCCTGCGTACCAACGTGCTGGGTACCTTGCATGCGGCGCGGGTGGCGGGTCAGTGCCGGGCGAAGCGCTTCGTCATGATTTCCACCGACAAGGCGGTCAACCCGACCAACGTGATGGGCGCGACCAAGCGCATGGCCGAACTGGTGGTGCAGGGCGTGGCGGCGGAGTTCACGGCAACCGAGTACGTGTCCGTGCGCTTTGGCAATGTGCTGGGATCGAGCGGTTCGGTGGTCCCGCTGTTCACGGCCCAGATCGCGCGCGGCGGGCCGGTCACCGTGACCCACCCGGACATCGTCCGCTATTTCATGACGATCCCCGAGGCCGCGCAGCTGGTGCTCCAGGCCGGGCTGATGGGGCGGTCGGGCCAGATCTTCGTGCTGGACATGGGTGAGCCCGTGAAGATCGTGGAGCTTGCGCGCATGTTGATTCGTCTCTCGGGCAAGACCGAGCAGGACATTCCAATCGCGTTTACCGGGCTGCGGCCCGGCGAGAAGCTGTACGAGGAGCTGCTGGCCAACGATGAGACTACCGCGCCGACGCCGCACCCCAAGCTGCGCGTGGCCATCACGAGCGGCCAGCAGGTGGTCGTGGCGGCCGAGGTGCTGCAGTGGATTGAAACCGTTGGTCCGGCGCCTGACCGGGCGTTGTTGCGCGACTGGCTGCGACACCAGGTGCCCGAGTACAGCTTTCAGGCTTGATTTCTGACAGGAATGGCATCAATCCCTCGTCTTCTGGTCATTTCCAGCTATCGAAATAGATAGAACCTCAGCCAGTGATACCGCTTCTGTGTAGGATGTCGCTGACCAGTTCCAGCCGCACCAGCGGGTTGTCGAGCTGCATCAGTCGCTGCTTCAGCTCCAGCGGCAAGGGCAGGATCTCGCACCAGCGGTTGGACAGCCAGCCGCAGTCGTCAAAGCGCATCGGCCCCTGGAGCGGCGGGGGAGCGTTGTCAGGGGTCTGGCGGGCTTTCAGGGACTCCAGCAGGCGCTCGAGGGCATCGGCGGTGGCCTTCAGATCGTCGGGGACCGGGACGGTGAGGTCCTCGTCCAGCCGTCCAACATCGGCGATCCACAGGCCATGCTTGAGTTGCCTGGAACTGGAAATGCGGAACCGCTGTTCGCCGTGGCAGCGGATTGTCATCAGGCCGGGCTGAGGGGTTTGCAGCGCCGTGATGGTGGCGAGCGTCCCGACGCTGTAGAAAACCTCCGCGCCACCGCCGGGTCGACGGACTTCGGCGCCCTGCGCCAAAGTCACCACGCCAAACGGCGCGCCGGCTTTGTGGCATTTCCCGATCATGTCGAGGTAGCGTACCTCGAAGATGCGTAGCAACAGCACGCCGTCGGGGAAGAGCACCGTGCCCAGGGGAAAAAGGGGCAGGGACGACAGCGTGAGTGTTTCGGACACTGCAGACTTGCTTCAGGTTCATCGGGCGCGCAGGCGCAGGGGCTTGTCGCTATCATCCCACGAGCCCACCTAACAGCGTCCATGCTTTATCAAATCATCTCCTTCGTGCTCGAGGTTGCCACCAGTCTGTTCGGCGGTGCCTGCCTCTTGCGGCTATACATGCAGCACCAGCGGGTTCCGTTTGGCAACCCGGTGGGCCGTTTCGTGTTTGCGTTGACGGACGGGCTGGTGCTGCATTTGCGTCGGGTGGTGCCGTCTACAGGGCGCTGGGATATGGCCAGCCTGGTGGGTGCCTACCTGCTCAATCTGACCCAGTTCGGTCTGCTGTGGTTGCTGGCCGGCGGCTTGGCCGCGGTGGGCTGGGTACCCCTACTGGCGGTTTTTGGCCTCGTCCAGATGGCGATTTCCGGCCTGACAGGGCTGCTCATTGTCTATGCCATCCTGTCGTGGACCCAGGCTGGTTCACCCCTCAGTGCGGTGATAGATCGCCTGTGCGCGCCCTTCCTGGCGCCGTTTCGCCGGATCCTTCCACTGGTTGGGGGCATCGATCTGTCGCCACTGGTACTGCTGGTGGTGCTGCAGGTGGCCGCCATGGTGTTGGCGTCGCTGCAGCAGTCCATGTTGCGCTGACGGCCCCGCAGTTGAGAGAAATGCCGGCGCGGGACTCAGCTGACCGCGTCGGCCGGCTGGCGCTGGAGCATGGCCAGGGTATTGGCAATGGTCTTGCGCAACTCGCGACGGTCGCAGATGAAATCGATGGCGCCTTTCTGCTGCAGGAACTCGGCCCGTTGGAAGCCTTCCGGCAAGGTGACGCGAACCGTGGATTCGATCACCCGAGGCCCTGCAAATCCGATCAGTGCCTTGGGCTCGGCGATCACCACGTCACCAAGGAATGCGAAACCCGCGCTCACTCCGCCCATGGTCGGATCGGTCAGTACGCTGATGTAGGGCAGGCCTTTCTTTGCGAGGTGCGTGAGTGCGGCATTGGTCTTGGCCATCTGCATCAGCGACAGAAGACCTTCCTGCATGCGCGCGCCCCCGGTTGCGGTGAAACAAACGAAGGGGACCTTTTGTTCGATCGCGGTCTCCACGCCGCGCACAAAGCGTTCCCCGACCACCGAGCCCATGCTGCCGCCCATGAAGTCGAATTCAAAGCAGGCCGCCACCAGGCTGATGCTGTGAACCGCGCCGCCGATCACCACCAGCGCATCGGTCTCCCCTGTGTTTTCCAAGGCCTCCTTCAGCCGCTCCGGGTACTTGCGGCTGTCCTTGAACTTGAGCGCATCGACCGGGAGAACCTCCTGGCCGATTTCATAGCGCCCCTCGCCATCCAGAAACGCATTCAGGCGTGCGCGCGCGCCAATCCGGTGGTGGTGGCTGCATGTGGGGCAGACATTCTGGTTCTGTTCCAGGTCGGTCTTGTAGAGCACGCTCTCGCAACTGGGGCATTTGATCCAAAGGCCCTCGGGGATGCTGCGACGTTCCGACGGATCGGACTTCTGAATCTTCGGGGGCAACAGTTTTTCAAGCCAGCTCATGAGGGGGACTCCAACGGGATCGGATCAGTGGCATAGAGGCCGTGGCGAATTATGCGTCCAGCGCCGAGCGGATGTCCCGCAGGAAGGCGGCAGCCGTCTCGACCACGGCCTCGCGCGGCTGAGGCTCGATCAGCTGAATGATCCGGCTGCCGATGACCACCGCGTCGGCCACGCGGCTGACGGCGCGGGCCGTACCCGCATCGCGAATGCCGAAGCCCACACCGACTGGCAGGCTCACATGCCGGCGGATGCGTGGCAACATGGCCTCCACGGCACCGGTGTCCAGCGTGCCGGCGCCGGTCACCCCCTTGAGCGAAACGTAATAGACGTAGCCGCTGGCGACCCTGTTGACCTGTGCCATGCGCTCGTCGGTGGAGGTCGGGGCCAGCAGGAAGATCAGGTCCAAGGCGTGTTCCCGCAGCTTGGCGGCGAATTCCACGCATTCTTCTGGTGGGTAGTCCACCACCAGCACGCCGTCGACGCCGGCCGCTGAGGCATCACGGATGAACGCATCCTTTCCATGGCGCAGGTCGTAGCGTTCCACAGGGTTGGCGTAGCCCATCAGCACCACAGGCGTGCGGTTGTCGGTGGTTCGGAATGCCTTCACAATGGCCAGCACCTGCGTGGTGCCGATCCCCAGGGCCAGCGCCTTTTCTCCAGCCTTCTGGATCACCGGGCCGTCCGCCGACGGGTCGCTGAAGGGAACGCCAAGCTCGATGATGTCGGCCCCGGCGGCAACCATCCCGTGCATGAGGTCCGGCGTGACATCGGCGTAGGGAAACCCAGCCATGACGTACGGGATCAGGGCCTTGCGGCCTTGAGCTTTGAGGGTCGCCAACGTGGCTTCGATGCGGCTCATTTCACCACCTTCACGATCTGTTCTGGCGCCTGTTTGCCGCCTTTGACACTCTGTCCTTGGCAACTCGGGCGGCAGAAAAAGTCTGCGCCGCTGAGGTCGGCCACAGTCCCGATGTCTTTGTCACCCCGGCCTGAGAGGTTGACCAGGATGGACTGGTCCGGGCGCATCGTTTTCGCGAGCTTCATGGCGTAGGCCACGGCGTGGCTGGACTCCAGCGCGGGGATGATGCCCTCGGTGCGGCACAGGTAATGGAAGGCCTCCAGCGCTTCGGTGTCGGTGACGCCGACGTATTCGGCGCGCCCGATGTCCTTGAGGTATGCGTGTTCCGGACCGACGCCGGGGTAGTCCAGACCGGCGCTGATGCTGTGCGTCTCGGTGATCTGGCCGTTGTCGTCCTGCAGGATGTAGGTGCGGTTTCCGTGCAGCACGCCGGGGCTCCCCAACTGCAGCGACGCCGAATGCTTGCCGCTGTCCAGGCCTTCTCCGGCCGCTTCCACACCGATCAGGCGTGTGGACTCATGGCTGATGTAGGGATAGAAAATCCCCATGGCATTGCTACCGCCGCCGACACAGGCCACGACGGCATCGGGTTGGCGCGCGGCCAAACCCTGGCGTAACAGCATCGCGGGCATCTGGGTCAGGCATTCCTGTCCAATCACGCTCTGGAAGTCGCGCACCATCATGGGATAGGGGTGGGGGCCGGCCACAGTGCCGATGATGTAGAACGTGTTGTCCACATTGGCCACCCAGTCGCGCATGGCTTCATTCAGCGCATCCTTCAAGGTCTTGCTGCCGGATTCAACTGGTACCACGGTGGCGCCCAGCAGCTTCATGCGGTACACGTTGGGGCTCTGGCGCTTGACGTCCTCGGCGCCCATGTAGACCACGCATTCCAGCCCGTAACGTGCGCAGATGGTGGCCGTGGCCACACCATGCTGGCCAGCGCCTGTCTCCGCGATGATGCGGGGCTTGCCCATGCGGCGTGCCAGCATGGCCTGGCCGATGGTGTTGTTGATCTTGTGCGCGCCGGTATGGTTAAGGTCCTCGCGCTTGAGGTAGATCTGGGCGCCACCCTGCTCGTGGCTGGTGCGTGCGGCGTGGTAGACGGGGGAGGGGCGGCCGACGAAATGTGCGAGCTCGTAGTTGAACTCAGCCAGGAACTCGGGGTCGTGCTGGTACTTTGCGTAGGCCTCGCGCAGTTCGTTGATGGCGTGAGTCAGTGTTTCACTGACGAAGCTCCCGCCATAAATTCCGAAATGCCCCGTCGGATCGGGTTGTTGATACTCGTACATGGTGTGATTTCAGGCAGGTTGTCGGTCAGCCGCGCGTACGGCGGCGACGAACTGGTCAATCTTTTTCGGGTCTTTGATGCCCTTGAGGACGTTGCCGTCCGGGCCAACGGCTTCGACGCCGGAGCTCACATCAACGGCCAGCGACAGTCCGCGTGGCCGTACCTGAAGAATGCCTTCGGTCACGTTTGCAGGTGTGAGCCCACCACTCAAGACGAGGTGAGCGTTGACGCTTGGTGGAAGCAGTGACCAATTGAATGTTTTTCCGCCCCCACCGAATCCATCGACATGGGCGTCGAGCAGGATGGCGTTGGCCTGGGAGTAATCAGTGGCAAATTTTATCAAGTCAAACACGGAAGATCCCTGTACGGGAATGCGTGCAGCGCGCAACCAGGGGCGATGGCATGCGCGGCCGGCGTCTTCGCATTGCGCAGGGTTCTCATCGCCATGAAATTGAAGCATTCCCAGCGGCAAATGGTCGCAGGCTGCTACGATATTTGCGGTTTTTTCATTGACGAAGAGGAGGACGGGAGTCACAAAAGGCGGCAGGCGGCGGGCCAGTTCGGCTGCGCGCAGAGGCGTGACGTACCGTGGGCTCTTTTCATACATCACGAACCCGATGGCATCGACACCGGCGTCAACGGCGGCGTCGACGTCCTGTTCGCGCGTCAGACCACAGATCTTGATGCGGGTGCGGGTCGACAGGGAGCGTGCAGGAGTCCCGACGGGAACTGGGGCGCTGGCCCCCGCCTGCGCGCGAGGCACCGGGTCAGGAGCGGGATGGGCTGTCATGGCAGCCAATCATACGCCGGGGTTCGCTCTGGCAGTCCCCAATGGGTTTCATAGACGGGGCCCAGGAAATACAAACCATCGGGCGAGAAGGTCGGAGCAGCGGCATCTCGGTCGCGTGCATCCAGTACGAACCTCATCCATTCGGCCGGCTGGTTGCCTTGCCCAATCCTGACCAGGCAACCCATGATGTTGCGGATCATGTGGTGCAGGAAGGCGTTGGCCTCGAAGTCAAAACGCCAGTAGGCACCGCGGCGGGAAATGTCGATGCGGCTGAGGGTCTTGACTGGCGACAGCGCCTGGCAGCCACTAGCCCGAAAGGAGGAAAAATCATGCTCCCCCCGGAGATGGGTGACCGCCTGTCGCATGGCAGGACCGTCTAGCGGACGAAAGACCCATCCGGCACGACCGGCTTCAATGCCTGGTCGGACGGCCGACTCCAGAAGCACATAAACGTAGCGCCGGGCGACGGCACTGGCTCTGGCGTGAAAGTGATCCGGGATGGCTTGCGCCCACTGCACGGCGATATCGGTGGGCAGAAAGGTGTTGGTGCCGCGGACCCAGGAGATCTCGCTGCGTTGCAGTTCCGTATCGAAGTGGACTACTTGCATGATCCCGTGCACACCGGCATCGGTTCGCCCGGCGCACACCGTCGATACGGGCTGCGTGGCAAAACAGGCCAAGGCATGCTCCAGCTTGTCCTGAACGGTCTGGCCTGAGGGTTGACTTTGCCAGCCTTGGTAGTTTTCCCCCAGGTAGCTGACGCCCAGAGCCAGTCTCACGGCAGGTGGGCGCGTGATCGTGGCGGCATGTCCGCCTCAGCCCAACTCGGCGAGGAAGCGCTGAGCCTTGGCCTTGAGCGGACCACTGGCATGAGCGACCACTTCTTCGACCAAGGTCCGCGCGCCATCCGAATCGCCGATCGATTGGAATTCCTGTGCCAATGCCATTTTCGTTTCAAGGGGGTCGGTATTCGACCCATGCAAACTCGGCAATGGAGCAGGCATCTCATTCGCAGGCATCGAACGGTCCAGGTCCAGCGACAAGGAGCCCAGGTCGAACTCGATCATCCCGGATTCGGCTGCGATTTGTGGCGCGGTCGGCAATGATGCTCGTTGCACCGAGACCGGACTCGTTGTCACAGGGAGTGTGCTTGGCACTTCAGCCGTTGGTGTTGCCAGTGCGTCCCAGCCCAGTTCGACATCGAGCGGTACCGGTCCCGAGATGACACCCTCCACCGGATCGGCTTGAGCAGCCGCTGTGGCAATTATGGGAGCCGAGTTGGGGCTATCGAACGAGAGGTCGCCCAGGTCGAGGTCAACCGGCATCGATGATGAGGGGGCGAAGTGCGGATGCGGTGCCACTGGGATCGTGCTGGATGCGAAGAACGGGGCCACGGGCTCTTTGGCATCGGCCGTCCCGGCCTTGTTCTTGGGACGTCCACCGGGTTGGTAAAGGGGGTTGTCCTGGTCGAGCTCACGGCCGAATTCGCAGATGCGTTCCCATTCGGCACCTTCACCGGCGCAGAGCTTGAAAGCATCTCCGGCCAGGGCTTCGAATGCGCGCACGTCCCTGCGCTTGGCAAAGATCTCCAGTAGCTTGCCATGGATGGCAATGCGTGACGGATTCATCCGCAATGCCTCCTTGAGGATCTCCTCAGCCTGAAGGTCTCGACCGTAGGCAAGGTACACATCCGCTTCGGCGACCGGGTCGACGTCACCTGCGGCATCCAGTTGGCTGGGGGAGTATGCGAGCGAGGATCCGGTGGGTGCCTCATCGGCTGTATCGATCCGCTGCCCGCCGCTTGAGCCAAAGAACGAATCAGGCTGCATTCGGCTTTCAAGGAACGAACTGTCGACCTGGGATGATTTCTTGCGTTGGCGCGCTCGGTAGAACGCCAAGCCTGCCAGCAGCGCCAGCAAGCCACCGGCGGCAGCCGGAATGACCGGGTTCTCCAGCAGGTCGTCCAGGAGCGACGGCTCTGGTGGTGGCGGCTTGACGGCCGCAACCTTTGGCTTGGGAGCCGGTGCGGAGGCCGGGGCGCTCGCAGGTGCAGCAGTGTTTGCGACTGCAGGTGCGCTGCCTGCGGCAGACGCTGCACTGGCGGCGGGCTGGGCGGGTGTGCCCGAGACGGCGCTGGCGGAGGCCGCGGCGGAAGAAGCGGCCGGCAGTGCCGAGGCGGCGGGCGCTGGCATGGCCGGCTTGGCGGCGCTCGCCACAGCAGCGACGGATGCCGCAGTACTGGCTGCAGCCATTGGCGCGGTGGCCGTGCCGGGTTTGACCGAGCTGATGGCTGGGGCGGCCATGGCAGGGGGCGCCGACGCGGCAGGAGCGTTCGCTCCTGCACTTGTTGATGTTGCAGGTGCCGCTGCCTTCGGTGCGCTGGCGGCGCTGCCGATCGCGACCGTCGGGCCACGGGAAGCCGAGGCGGGCGATGCGGCCCCTGTGGCTGCCGCCTTGTCCTGGAGGCGCGACAACTCGCTGATATTCTTGGACAACTCGGCGACCCGTTCCTTCTCTTCCTTGCCTTGGCGCGCCTGTGCAATCTGGGCTTCGGGTGCCGCACCTTTGACCGATCCTTTGGAAAGGGTCAGTTTGTCCGGCGAAGCGGTCGCCGTTTTCCGCTCCTCGATGTTGGGCTGAACACGGCCCGAGGCTTGGCGGTCTGCCGCCGAGACCTGCTGCGCGGGCGCCGCGTCGGCCAGTCGGCGGCGGAACTCATTGAAATTAGCGCTTTTCACCGACAGGAACTGGCGTGCCTCTCCTGCTGGGACATTGGAGGCTTGTTCCGCAGTCGGAATCTCAATCAGTGCGCCGGCCTTGATCCGGTTGATGTTTCCGTTGATGAATGCATCGGGGTTGGTCCGCAGCAAAGCAACCAGCATCTGGTCCAGTGAAACCTCTGTAGGCTTGTTGGCGGCGGCAATTCTTCCGGCCGTGTCGCCGGCCTGTACTTTCAAGGTCTTGCCACCAGCATCCAAGCCCTTTGCCGGCGCCGCCGCGATCGTTCGCTCAGGCTGCGATCGCGAGGGTTTTGCAGGCGCTGCAACCGGGGCGGCTGCAGGCGCGGGTGTGCCGCGCGGCGTTTGAGGGCCAGGGGTCGGACTGTCTGCCAATGGTGTCGATACCTGCGGGGCTCCTGCCGCAAGTGGCGCCGGCGAACGCATGCTCGGTGGATCAAACAGCAGGGTGTAGTCACGAACCAGGCGACCGGACGACCATTGGGCCTCAAGAATCAGGTCGACAAAGGGCTCACTGACCGTCTTGTCGCTTACCAGGCGCAGGTACGAGCGTCCGTCGGGGCGCTGATGCAGCGTGATGGCGGCACCGGCAAGAGCCGGGTTGTACTCGACGCCCGCAGCTCGGAACGCAGCAGGGTTTGGAATGCCGGTCTTCAGACTGGCCGCTTCTTCTGCGGTGATCTGTGGAATCTCGATCTCAGCCCGCAATGGCTCGCCGAGCGCAGACAGGACCGTTACGCGGCCCAGACTCAGCGCCTGCGCTTCGAGGGAGCCGAATGCTCCAAGGACGACGGCAACAGCAACAGCCGCCGCGCGCAAGTGCGAGGGAGGTGACATACGCCACGTCTTGCCGGCCGTCCCTGACCGATCGTCAAGCAGATATTTGTTCATCATGTGAATGAGAGTCTCGACACTGAATAGTGGTTTTTGACATTAACAGCAATGCCTTACGCTGACAAGCTAAGACAGTGTTTAACTCAGTGACCCTCCATCGTGCCGCGTCTTGCCGCGGTTGCATGTTGCCTTGTCGCAACGTGCTGTTACCCCAGGTTACGGCTTGCGCAGCCTCGCTTCCCCGGATCAGGCGTCAAGCAAAATGCGCAGCATCCGGCGCAGCGGCTCGGCGGCGCCCCACAGGAGTTGGTCGCCAATCGTGAAGGCGCCGACGTATTCAGGGCCCATCGCCAGTTTGCGGATGCGGCCCACCGGGATCGTCATCGTGCCGGTGACGGCCACAGGGGTCAGATCACGAATCGTGGCGTCGCGGGTATTGGGGACGACCTTGGCCCACGGGTTGTCGGCGGCGATCATGGCTTCAATGTCGGCAACCGGTACGTCCTTCTTCAGTTTGAAGGTGAGAGCCTGGCTGTGGCAGCGCATGGCGCCCACGCGCACGCAGAACCCGTCGACCGGAATCGGCGCCGAGCCGAAGCCCTCGCCCAGACCGAGAATCTTGTTGGTTTCGGCCATGCCCTTCCACTCTTCTTTGGACATGCCGTTGCCCAGGTCCTTGTCGATCCAGGGAATCAGCGAACCGCCCAGCGGCACACCGAAGTTGGCTGTCTCGGCGCCGGACAGGCTGCGCTGTTTGGCGATCACCTTTCGATCGATCTCCAGAATGGCGCTCTTGGGATCGTCCAGAAGTGCTTTCACCTCCGCGTTCAGGGTGCCGTACTGCGTCAGGAGTTCGCGCATGTGTTGCGCACCACCACCAGAGGCGGCCTGGTAGGTCTGGGTGGACATCCAATCGACCAGGCCGGCCTTGTACAGCGCGCCCACGCCCATCAACATGCAGGAGACGGTGCAGTTGCCGCCGATCCACTCCTTGCCGCCTTTGGTGAGGGCGTTCTTGATGACCGGCATGTTGACCGGGTCCAGGATGATGACGGCGTCCTTGTGCATTCGAAGGGCCGATGCTGCATCGATCCAGTGGCCATTCCAGCCGGCGGCGCGCAGCTTGGGATAGACCTCGTTAGTGTAGTCCCCGCCTTGGCAGGTGATGATGATCTCGCAGCGCTGGAGTGCTTCGATGTTGTTCGCATCCTGCAGCGTGGTCTCGTTCCTGGCCATCGCGGGGGCTTTGCCACCGGCGTTGGAGGTGGAGAAGAACAACGGCTCGATCAGGTCAAAGTCATTTTCTTCGAACATGCGATCCATCAATACCGAGCCGACCATGCCGCGCCAGCCGACCAGACCTACCAACTTGCTCATTTCAAACGCCCTTTCAAATGAAGAAAACAGTGCCAGACCAGACTGTTTGCCCGGCTCGTCTGGCCGGGGAGGGCGCACGACGAACCAGGCCGGATCAGCCCTTAATGGTCGTGGTTTTGGTGGAGATTGCGCGCGCAGCCACACCGGCCGTGGCGGCGGGTGCTGGGTTCAGGGGGAACAGGCGGGCGGCAAACATAGGCTGGATTTTAGCGCATGTAGCCTTTGGCAAGCCTTACAACAACGAAGCCACGGTGTTTCGCCTGTGAGCCGCGCGCAACAATCCTATCGGCGCAGCCGTTTCTCCCTGTGCCTGTGCCTGCGTCTGGTCAGCCCAGAGCCTTCACCACCGCGTCGCCCATCTGGGCTGTGCCGACCTGGGTTGTTCCTTCGCTCCAGATGTCGGGTGTGCGCAAACCCAGCGCCAGAACCTTTTGGACGGCCGCTTCGATGCGCTGGGCGGCTTCCTCCTGGTTCAGGCTGAAACGCAGCATCATGGCGGCGGACAGGATGGTAGCCAGCGGGTTGGCGATGCCCTTGCCGGCGATATCCGGCGCGCTGCCGTGGCTGGGTTCGTACAGGCCCTGGTTGCGACTGTTCAGACTGGCCGAGGGCAACATGCCGATGGAGCCGGTGAGCATGGAGGCTTCGTCCGACAGGATGTCGCCGAACATGTTGCCGGTGACCACCACGTCGAAGGCCTTGGGCTTCTTCACCAGCTGCATGGCAGCGTTGTCGACATACATATGTTCCAGCTCGACGTCCGGGTACTGGGCATGGACTTCGGTGACCACATCCTTCCAGAACTGGAAGGTTTCCAGCACGTTGGCCTTGTCCACGCTGGTGACTTTCTTGTTGCGCTTGCGGGCAGCCTGGAAGGCCACGTGGGCGATGCGCTCGATCTCGGGCTTGCTGTAGCGCATGGTGTCGAAGGCTTCCTCGGCGCCAGGGAAATGGCCGTCCACAGCCGTGCGGCGCCCGCGGGGCTGGCCGAAGTAGATGTCGCCGGTCAGTTCGCGGATGATCAGGATGTCCAGGCCGGCAATCAGTTCGGGCTTGAGGCTGGAGGCACTGACCAGTTGCTCGTAGCAGATGGCCGGGCGGAAGTTGGCGAACAGGCCCATGTTCTTGCGCAGACCCAGGATGGCCTGCTCCGGGCGCAGTGGCCGATCGAGCTTGTCGTACTTCCAGTCGCCCACGGCACCGAACAGCACGGCGTCGGCCGCCTTGGCCAGGTTCAGCGTGGACTCAGGCAGCGGGTGGCCGTGGGCCTCGAAGGCCGCGCCGCCGACCAGGGCGGTCTCCATCTCGAAAGGAAGGCCGAGCACCTTCAGGACTTTGACGGCTTCCGCCACGATTTCGGTGCCGATCCCGTCACCGGGGAGAACTGCGATTTTCATGTTGATATGGAATTAGTAGCAATGGATGACCATTCCACGCTGGGAAGTGGCCTGAATGGCAAGAAAAGTGCTCAGACGGTTGCCGTATGGGCCAGCCAGGGCTTGGTGGCCAGCCGATTGGCTTCAAATGAGCGGATGCGGTCGGCCTGGCGCAGCGTCAGGCCGATGTCGTCCAGCCCGCCCTGCAGGCAGTACTTGCGGAACGGCTGCACCTCGAACGGGATTTCGGCGCCTTGCGGACGGACGATCACCTGCCGCTCCAGGTCGATGGTCAGTTCGTAGCCGGGAAAGGCATAGACCTCGTCGAACAGCTGGGCCACGACGGATTCGGGCAGCACGATGGGCAGCAGGCCGTTCTTGAAGCAGTTGTTGAAGAAGATGTCGGCGTAACTGGGCGCGATGATGGCGCGAAAGCCGTATTGGTCGATCGCCCAGGGCGCGTGCTCGCGCGACGAGCCGCAGCCGAAGTTCTTGCGCGCCAGCAGGATCGACGCGCCGGCATAACGCGGCTGGTTCAGAACGAAATCCGGGTTGGGCTTGCGGGTGGCGGGGTCCTGACCGGGGAAGCCGGCGTCCAGGTAGCGCCACTCGTCGAACAGGTTGGGGCCGAAGCCGGTCTTGCGGATTGACTTCAGGAACTGCTTGGGGATGATCGCATCGGTGTCGACGTTCTCACGATCCATCGGGGCCACGAGGCCTTTGTGTATGTTGAATTTCTGCATGGTTTACTTCTTGGCGGCGTTTTCGATGGCGGATCCGGCTTTCTGCACGTCCTGGCCGACGCCCTTGACGGTGTTGCAGCCTGTGAGTGCAAACAGGCCGACCAGGGCGAACAGGGTGGCAAATCGTTTCATGGGAAATCCTTTCAGACGAAGGGGCGGATGTCGACAAAGTGGCCGTGCACGGCGGCGGCGGCGGCCATGGCCGGGCTGACGAGGTGCGTGCGACCGCCGGCACCCTGGCGGCCTTCGAAATTGCGGTTGCTGGTGGAGGCGCAGCGTTCGCCTGGCTCCAGCCGGTCGGCGTTCATGGCCAGGCACATCGAGCACCCGGGCTCCCGCCATTCGAAGCCGGCCGCGGTGAAGATGTCGTGCAGACCCTCGCGCTCGGCCTGCTCCTTCACCAGCCCGGAACCCGGCACCACCATGGCCAGCTTGACGTTGCGCGCAACCTTGCGGCCGAGCTTCTTCACGATGGCGGCGGCCTCGCGCATGTCTTCGATGCGGCTGTTGGTGCAGGAGCCGATGAACACCTTGTCGACCGTGATGTCGTTCAGCGGCTTGCCGGGGGCGAGCCCCATGTAGGTCAGTGCGCGCTCGATGGCGCCGCGCTTGTTCGGGTCCTTCTCCCGGTCCGGATCCGGCACGCGGGCATCGATGCCCAGCACCATTTCCGGCGAGGTGCCCCAGGTGACCTGCGGCACGATCTGGGCGGCGTCGAGCTCCACCACGGTGTCGAAGTGGGCGCCAGCGTCCGAGTGCAACGTCTTCCAGTAGGCCACTGCGTGATCCCACTCCGGGCCACCCACGAATTTGCCGGTGGCGGCGTCGGTGCCTGGGGCCAGCAGGCGGCCTTTGACGTAGTCGATGGTCTTTTCGTCCACGGCCACCAGCCCGGCGCGCGCGCCGGCCTCGATGGCCATGTTGCAGACGGTCATGCGACCCTCCATCGACAGGGCCCGGATGGCCGAACCACCGAATTCGATCGTGTAGCCGGTGCCGCCGGCGGTGCCGATCTTGCCAATGACGGCCAGCACGATATCCTTGGCCGTGACACCGGGGGCGGTCTGGCCGTCGACCCGCACCAGCATGTTCTTCGCCTTCTTGGCGAGCAGGGTCTGGGTGGCGAGCACGTGTTCGACCTCGCTGGTGCCGATCCCGTGGGCCAGGGCGCCGAATGCGCCGTGGGTGGAGGTGTGGGAGTCGCCGCAGACCACTGTCATGCCGGGCAGCGTGGCGCCGCTCTCCGGGCCGATGACATGCACGATGCCTTGGCGCTTCGACAGGAACGGGAAGAACGCTGCGGCGCCGAATTCATGGATGTTGGCGTCCAGCGTGGTGACCTGTTCGCGGCTGATCGGATCGGTGATGCCGTCGTAACCCCGCTCCCAGCCGGTGGTGGGCGTGTTGTGGTCGGCGGTGGCCACGACCGAACTCACCCGCCAGATCTTGCGGCCGGCCTGGCGCAGGCCTTCGAAGGCCTGCGGACTGGTCACTTCGTGCACCAGATGGCGGTCGATATACAGGATGGCGGTGCCATCCTCTTCGGCGTGGACGACGTGTTCGTCCCAGATCTTGTCGTACAGGGTGCGGGTGGGCGAGGTCATGCGTTCCATCGTCTTTCAGGGCAAGGGGTTGATTTTATTCGGCGGCCGCCATCGCGCCGGGAGCGTCGCGTCCGAGGTGGTCCACCAGGGCGCGGGCGGTGACGGGCAGGGTGGTGAAGTCGCGTGCGACGAGGTCGATTTGCCGATGTGCCCAGGCGTCAGTCAGCAGCACGCAGTCCAGATCGCCGACGCCATGCATCAGCTCGAAGGCGCGGCGCGGCATCACGCCCACGCCCAAGCCGTTGTGGATCATGCGGCACATGGCATCCAGTCCGGTGACGTGAATGCGCAGTTTGATGGCGCGACCACTTTGCGTGGCTGCCTGGTGCATTGCGAGGTAGATCGAGCTGTTGGCATGCAGACCGACGTGGTCGAAATCCAGGCTGTCTTCGAAAGGCAGCGCACCCCGTCCTGACAGGGGGTGGCCGGCCGGCACGATCAACACCAACTGGTCTTGCCGGTAGGGCAGGCTCTGCAGTTCGCTGGCGCCAGCCGTGGTCAAGGCGCTGGCGTTGCAGATGCCGAGGTCGGCCGCGCCTTCGCGAACCGCACGCACCACTTCGGTGCTCAAGTGTTCTTCCAAGTCGATCTTGACGCCGCCATGATCACGGATGAAGGCACCGAGATCCTCAGGCAAGAATTGCACGATGGCGGAGATGCTGGCGTGCACGCGCACATGGCCACGGACCCCATCGGCGTACTCGCTGAGTTCGCCCTGCATTTTCTCCAGACTGAACAGGACCGAGCGCGCATGGTGCAGCAGGCTCTCGCCGGCCGGGGTCAAGTCCACGCCGCGGGTGTGTCGGTAGAGCAGGGGCGTGTCGAGGGTGGTCTCCAGATCGCTCAGGCGCTTGCTCACCGCTGACGCGGCGATGAATTCGCGCTCTGCGGCCTTGCCGATGCTGCCCAACTCGCAGACTGCGACGAACAGCTGCAATGAGGTCAGATCGATCCGGCGGGTGAAGTTGCGTTCGGAAACCTTCATGGTGTCAAAGTCTTCTCGATCAGAGAAGACTTCAAATTTTCTACTATTTGGATGGCTCTCGTCGTCTCTAACGACGATGACAGAATTGCCCAATTGTGGTGTGTTGCCCTGAACGGGCTTGAATCAGTGACATCCGAGCGCCCCGCAGCCGCGGGAGAGCGGGGTCAAGCCCCGTGCGACGTCGTTCCAGAATAATGCGGAAAATTCTCGGCACGTCCCAGCATCATTCGGTCACTGGCGGCTACTGAAAAAGGAGCGGATAAGAAAAAACCCGCCGGTGTGACCACCGCGCGGGTTGATGCCAAGGCAGTGCGGATCAGCGCTGGGACAGTGGCTTCACGTCGCGCCGGACGGAGCCGGTGAACAACTGGCGCGGTCGGCCGATCTTGTACTCCGGATCGCTGATCATCTCGTTGAGCTGGGCAATCCATCCGACAGTGCGGGCAAGGGCAAAAATGCCGGTGAACAGGTTGACCGGAATGCCAATGGCGCGCTGCACGATACCGGAGTAAAAGTCGACGTTCGGGTAGAGCTTGCGCGAGACGAAGTATTCGTCTTCCAGGGCAATTTTTTCGAGTTCCTTGGCCAGTTTGAACAGCGGGTCGTTCTCCAGGCCCAGTTCGGCCAGAACCTCGTTGCAGGTTTCCTGCATGAGCTTTGCGCGCGGGTCGTAGTTCTTGTACACGCGGTGGCCAAAGCCCATCAGCTTCACGCCGGAGTTCTTGTCCTTGACCTGTTCCATGAACTGGCCAACCTTGGACACGCCGCCCTGGCGCTGGATGTCTTCCAGCATGTTCAGGCAGGCTTCGTTGGCACCTCCGTGCGCGGGGCCCCACAGGCAGGCCACGCCGGCTGCGATAGCGGCAAACGGGTTGGTGCCGGACGAGCCGCACAGACGCACCGTCGAGGTGGATGCGTTCTGCTCGTGGTCCGCATGCAGGATGAAGATCCGGTCCATCGCCCGCTCGATGACCGGGTTGACCACATAGTCCTCGCACGGCGTGCCGAACATCATGCGCAGGAAGTTCCCGGCGTAACTCAGGTCGTTCTTCGGGTACATGAAAGGCTGGCCGATGCCGTACTTGTAGGCCATGGCCACAAGCGTGGGCATCTTGGCGATCAGGCGGATCGCCGCAACGTCGCGGTGCTCGGCGTTGTTGATGTCCGTGCTGTCGTGGTAGAAGGCCGACAGTGCGCCGACCAAGCCCGTGAGTACGGCCATCGGGTGGGCGTCCCGGCGGAAGCCACGCAGGAAAAACTGCATCTGCTCGTTGACCATGGTGTGGTTGATCACGAGCTTGTGGAAGTCCTTGCGCTCCTTGTCATTGGGCAATTCGCCCTTGAGTAGCAGATAGCAGGTGTCCAGGTAATCGCAGCTGGTGGCTAGTTGTTCGATCGGGTATCCACGGTACAGCAACTCACCTTTGTCGCCATCGATGTAGGTGATGGCCGACTGGCACGATGCCGTCGACAGGAAGCCGGGGTCATAGGTGAACATCCCCGTCTGTGCATACAGCTTTCGGATATCGATGACGTCCGGACCAATGTTGCCCTGGTACACAGGCAGATCAACGCTGGGGCTGCCGTTGCTGAACGACAAGGTGGCTTTGTTATCAGAAAGTTTCATTTTAGTTCCTTGATTGTCTTGCCCATCAACCGGCGAGTTGCTCTCGGGCGCCAACACGCCCGCCACGCAACATCCCCAGCACTTCGCTCATTTCCATTGTAGTAATGTCAACCCCGGGTTCCTTGCGCCAGAGCAACAAGTCCAACAGGTCGTTGTCTGCCAACTCCATCAAAGCATGCAATCCCCGTGCCTGTCCCACCGTCAGACTGCCGGCATATCGCTCAAAAAACCTCTCGATCAGCAAGTCGTTCTCCAGCAGGCCACGCCGGCACCGCCAGCGCAGCTTGCTCAGGTCCCGCTCGTCGAGCAACTCGCCGGGCGCCCCTTGAGGGAGAAAGGCGTCGCTCATTGATCGGTTCCGTCAGACGGCCCGCAGGACCATCATTTCCTTGATTTTTCCAATGGCACGCGTCGGGTTCAAACCCTTGGGGCAAACATCGACACAGTTCATGATCGTGTGGCACCGGAACAGGCGGTAGGGGTCTTCGAGGTTATCCAGGCGCTCGCCAGTGGCCTGATCGCGGCTATCGGCCAGGAAGCGGTAGGCCTGCAACAGACCGGCCGGCCCAACGAACTTGTCGGGGTTCCACCAGAAGCTCGGGCAACTGGTGGAGCAACTCGCGCACAGGATGCATTCGTAAAGGCCGTTGAGCTCTTCGCGCTCCTCGGGGCTTTGCAGCCGCTCCTTCTCCGGTGGCACGTTGTCGTTGATCAAGTACGGCTTGATCGAGTTGTACTGCTTGAAGAACTGCGTCATGTCCACGATCAGGTCCCGGATCACCGGCAGACCCGGCAAGGGCTTGAGCACGATGGTGCCCTTGAGCGTGTTCATGTTGGTCAGGCAGGCCAGACCGTTCTTGCCGTTGATGTTCATGGCGTCCGATCCGCAGACCCCTTCGCGGCACGAACGACGGAATGAGATCGTCGGGTCCATGGCCTTGAGCTTCATCAAGGCGTCCAGCAACATGCGCTCGTTGCCGTCGAGTTCAACCTCGATGGTCTGCATGTAGGGCTTGGTGTTCTTCTCCGGGTCGTAGCGGTAGATCTGGAATGTGCGTTTTTGCATGGATCTTCTCGTGTGAGGCTGCGGGTTAGAACGTCCGGACCTTGGGCGGCACGCTGTCCACCGTCAGAGGCTTGAGATTGACAGGCTTGTAGGTCAGGCTGTTGCTGGCGCTGTGCCACAGGGTGTGCTTCATCCAGTTGGCGTCGTCACGACCCAGCGGCGACACGGCATCGTCGGCCGGTCGTTCGTAGTCATTGACGGTGTGGGCGCCACGGCATTCATGCCGCGCCGCCGCAGACACCATGGTTGCCTGCGCGGCCTCGATCAGGTTTTCCACTTCGAGTGCCTCGATGCGGGCGGTGTTGAAAACACGTGATTTGTCCTTCAGGCCGATCGCCTTCACGCGATCAGCGATGGCAGCGATCTTCTTGACACCTTCATCCATGCTGGCCTGCGTGCGGAACACGCCGGCGTGCAACTGCATGGAGGCGCGCAAATCGTTGGCGACATCCTGAGCGTACTCGCCGCTGCCGTCGGATTCCAGGCGGTTCAGCCTCTCCAGGGTGCGGTCGGCGGCGTCAGCGGGCAGCGCCTTGTGTGCCTTGCTCCGGGACGCAAACTCGACAATGTGGTTGCCGGCGGCGCGGCCGAACACCAGCAGGTCAAGCAGGGAGTTCGTGCCAAGGCGGTTGGCACCATGCACGCTGACACAGGAGCACTCTCCGACGGCATAGAGCCCGTTGACCACTTCGCTCTTGTTGTCCGCATTTTGCGTGACCACCTGACCATTGATGTTGGTCGGAATGCCGCCCATCTGGTAGTGGATGGTGGGCACCACCGGAATCGGCTCGCGGGTGATGTCGACGTTGGCGAAGTTCACGCCGATCTCGTAGACCGAGGGCAGCCGCTTGTGGATGGTTTCAGCGCCCAGATGGTCCAGCTTGAGCAGGATGTGATCCTTGTTGGGGCCGCAGCCCCGGCCTTCCTTGATTTCCTGGTCCATGCAGCGAGACACGAAGTCGCGCGGGGCCAGATCCTTCAGAGTGGGCGCGTAGCGTTCCATGAAGCGTTCGCCATTGCTGTTCAGAAGGATGGCACCTTCGCCACGGCAGCCTTCGGTCAGCAGCACGCCGGCGCCATGAACGCCCGTCGGGTGGAACTGCCAGAACTCCATGTCCTGCAGCGGAATGCCAGCGCGTGCCGCCATGCCCAGCCCATCGCCCGTATTGATGAAGGCGTTGGTGGAAGCTGCAAAGATGCGCCCGGCACCACCGGTGGCCAGCAGCACGGTTTTGGCCTCCAGGATGTGCAGGTCGCCGGTCTCCATTTCCAGCGCGGTGACGCCGACGACGTCTCCCTCGGCGTCACGGATCAGATCCAGGGCCATCCATTCGACGAAAAAGCTGGTTTTTTCCTTGACGTTCTGCTGGTACAGCGTGTGCAGCATGGCGTGACCAGTGCGGTCAGCCGCCGCACAGGCGCGCTGCACCGGCTTCTCGCCGTAGTTGGCCGTATGGCCGCCGAATGGACGCTGATAGATGGTGCCATCAGGATTGCGGTCGAAGGGCATGCCCATGTGCTCAAGGTCGTACACGACTTTGGGGGCTTCGCGGCACATGAATTCGATCGCATCCTGGTCGCCGAGCCAGTCGGAGCCCTTGATCGTGTCGTAGAAGTGATAGTGCCAGTTGTCCTCGGACATATTGCCCAGCGAGGCTCCGATACCGCCCTGTGCCGCGACCGTGTGGGAGCGGGTGGGGAACACTTTCGACAGCACTGCCACATTCAGGCCGGCGCGCGCCAGCTGGAGTGAAGCGCGCATGCCGGAGCCGCCGGCGCCGACGATGACGACATCGAACTTCCGTTTCGTAATCTCGTTCTTGGAATAGGTCATGAATTTCAGCCTTGCGATTCGACGCGGCTCACAGGCGCCACAGAACTTGAATGGCCCAGCCTGCGCAACCCACGAGCCAGACCAGGGAGAAGGTGTTCAGGACCAGACGCAGGCCGATGGGCTTGACGTAGTCCATCCAGAGCTCACGCATGCCGACCCAGACGTGGTAGAGCATTGCAATGATCACGCAGAAG